>NZ_JAUBVE010000151.1:0-4091 GCF_036705715.1 Microcoleus sp. AT3-D2
TATGGCACAGGCACAACGGCTCGCGGGCTATGGTCTAGACGTTTTGAAGAAGCTGTTTAGAATGAAATAGCCCTGACCAAGCACCCATTCTTTATCCAAATTACTAGCTGAAGCACTATCACCGCGAACCATAGCAGGACTTCCTGCCCAATCCCGATTATTGAAATATTCACCCCGCCAACTATCAGCAGGAATAGTCAAACGGTTGTTGAAATATTCGTAGTAAGTGGGATTCGTCATTCCCGGTGCCCAGAACAGCTTCCCATTCGGCAAATCCAGCTCATAAGCGCCATTGCCCAAGTCCTTTTGAGAAGACAAAGGATAACCCAAAGCATTAGAACCGCCAGCTTTTTGATAAGCCTCCCACAACTGGCCGAACACATAGCTAACAGTGGAACTTCCCGCTTTTTTCAACAAAGCTCCCCGCCCCAAAGTACCTCGGAATTCTTGAATCTTATTGCTCAAAGGATTCGGTGGCAATTGAGTAATTGCAACTCCAATCGCGCTTGTACCTAACTGAGTTGCCAAACTATTGTAGGCAGACTGCAAAGCAGGATCGATCGGGTAATTAGGGATATTAGCAGAGTAATCCCAATCTAAATTCAGATAAGCTGCCCCGCCAATTTCCGAGTGTTCCACTTGCAGCGTGTGGATTCCTGCTGGGAGAGTAACTTCTACTTCGTGAGGAACAAAAGGGGGATTGTCCCATCGGTCAATCACCTTTTCACCATTAATATATAGCCGTGCCGCGTCATCACCTTGCAACTTAAACTTATAAGTGCCAGCAGGCAATTGTCGGTGAGTTGTCAGCCGCGATGAGAAATTATCCTGGTTAATTCGGCTGTCCGGGCTGCCCCCACCCCAGTTTAAATTAAATCCTGCGGTAGTAGAACCGTCGGTGCGAGTTACAACAGGAGTCCCGCTCAAATCTCGATTATTGAAATACTCAGCAACCCAAGGTTCCTGTTGAACTAAACCGATAACACCTGGAACGGGTACTGGCGAAAATTGTAACTTCTGCCAACTCAGTTTATTCACTGCACCACCACCATTTTCAAAATGCTCAACTCGAATTCTGTGATGGCCTTTATCGAGTGAAACTAGCACCTCATTGCTAACTAATGGTTGATCGCCCCACTTATCAATTACCAGCTTATCATTCACCCAGACCCGGACACCATCATCGGCTTGGCTGGTAAACTTGTAAATTCCCGGCGAATCGAAATAGCGAGTTGTTGCCCAACGATCTGAAAAATCGTCGTCACCAATGGACACGCCGGCTTCATGGCTATTTCCCCAATCTTTATCTAAGAAACTCGTTCCGCCACCGCGATTTCCAGCGAAGTTGTTATCATTTAGATCCTTCCCTCGATAGAACTCACCAGCCCATTCTTTAGGAGAATTTGCTTGTTCCCACTTCAGCGTATTAGCGGCGGCACCACCATTCTCAAAATACTCCACCATGACCTGATGGTATCCAGGCTCAATGGCTGCGAAAGCTGTTTTCTTTTCAAACGCCGAGTCTTTCCATTTGTCAATAGTCAGTTTGCCGTCCACATAAACCCGTACTCCATCATCAGCTTGATTGATAAAGTTGTAGATGCCACCGTCAAAATAGCTAGTGGTAATCCAACGCGCCCCGAAATTATCTTCTTTAATTCCTCTGGTATTGGGCGGCCCCCCTTCACCAGCCGCGAACCGCAATTCACCTTTTTGTTCGTATTGCGACCACTGCGGAGAACCAACTAAATTCTTATTGTTCCAATACTGACCGTGCCAGTCCGAAGTGCTACCATGACCGCTATCTGGTGGCAAGCTTTCTATTGCCTTAGTATTGTAAGCAATGGTTGGCATTCCTTCTTTATAAAAAATGTAACCTCCCTCAAAATTCTGAATAATCCAACCGTCACCCAGACCTATTTCACCGCTAGTGGGGAATCCCAGAAAGCTGTTTTCCCCTCCTAACTCGAAATACTTCCCAGCCATGCCGCCAAAGATAGGAAACGTTCCCTTCTTAGACTTGAGAATGACACCGCCTTGGAAATTTTGTCGTTCGCCAGACTTAGTGAAGTAACGGTGAGAAGTCGGATATTTTAAGATACCGTCAGCACCGCCAGTTGCTAAAAGGGTTGTCCAGAAATCGTTGCCAACCCAGTAAGAATTCTCGTTGGCGTTTGACTTCATAATCGCCCCTTTGCCGTCAGAGCCTCCCTCAAAATCTTGAGTGTAGCCTTGGGCCCAAGGATGGACTTTATTAATCGGATAGCCAAGTTTGGAGATGCCGCCATTGCGCTGATAGGTGTTTAGATAAGTGTCGTGAACTGCTCCGCCATCGTAACCGACTGGACGCAGTTCACCTGTCCAATTTTTCAGAAGATTTGATGCTTCCCACCGCAGGTTATTAACTGCCTGGCCAGCATTTTCAAAGTATTCGACAACTATTTTATGTTGACCCTTTGGTACGGCGACAAAAGCATCATTGCGAGCAGCAGCTTGGTCTTTCCACTTGTCAACAACTTTGACACCATCAATGTAAACTCTCACGCCATCATCTGCCTGACTGATGAAGTTATAAAAACCGCCTTCAAAATTGCTCGTGGTTTCCCAGCGGGCTGAAAAGCCATCCGCAGGAATTCCAATAGTCCCGGATGGAACTCCCCCAGCAGAAAATCGCAATTCTCCCGGTGGTTCGGCGCGAGTAAAAGTTGGATTACCTGAGAGATTTTTGTTATTCCAAAATTGCACTTGCCACTGCCCAGTGCTGCCGTGAGGCGACGGCAATACTGTAACGGGCTTTGGAACTGGAACTGGCAGCACTGGCAAGGAACTCGAACCCAAAGCGTACCAACTTTGCTGCCCATTTGGCTGTACCATCAAATATCCGTTCTGGTAGTAGTGAGTGGTTACTTGATTGCTGACTACTGTCTTTATGAACGAGCCTGCATTAGCTGGCACTTTTCCTTGTCCGGGTAAAAGGGCAGGGGGGAGAGGTTGCGGCTGCGCTTGAACTGGTGGTAGCGGGGTAGATCCGGGTGCATTCCCAAAAACAACTGCACTTGCCATCCAGTTATTTGTACCTGCGATCCGATACCACCGCTCATCGGGTGTTCCTAGTTGCTCGTCAGGAATGCGCTCCCCATAAGTCCAGCCGTCAAATTGGATAGTTGCTTGATAAGGATAGCTACCCACGATCGCAAAATTAGTTCCGGGGCCCGATCGCACATTTGCACCATTAGTCGGCATTACCCAAGCAGAAAAGTTGGCTGATTCGACAGTGGGCCACAAGGGACTAGCAGCCGCTCGTTCGCTAGGTGTTACCTTCCCTTCACCACTCCATGTTTCAGGAACTAACATTGCTGATACGTCATACTCTTGCGGTATCGTAGCTAGAGCCAAAGCGACAGCAGCTTCTAAATTTACCACTCCAGCACCCGTCTCGCCATCCCAATTGGGAGTCTTTAAATCAGTAGCTGTATCCTTGATGATTTGAATTACTTGGCGATAACTCAAACTTGGATTTGCCGCCCAAACTTGCGAAACAGCACCCGTGACTTTCGCTGTCGCTACCGATGTTCCGGCCATTGTCCCGACACCATCACCCACTGTGGATAACTCTGGATGCTGAACAGTTCCTCCCGGTGCCAAAATATCTAAACCTTGACCGTAGCTGGAATAATTTGTGCGATCGTAAGCTTTAGAAAGTGCAATTTCATCATTAACCCGATCGGCTGAACCAACAGTAATGATATTGTCAAATTCTTGGGAAGCTTGACCCAAGGCCGACATTACGCCACCGTCATTTCCAGCCGCGACTACCATCATTACTCCATTTTGACGAGCATATTCGATCGCCCTCCTTTCCTCCGGCGTCAATTCATAGCGAGTTGTTGTCGTACCGTCGGGATTAACTTGAGTAAGATCCATACTCAAATTAATGACTGCATTCTTTTTCCCGGAAGCTTTGACAAAATCAACATATTCAACTAATGAATCTGCCCATTTTCCAGAACCGATCGGGAGCGTGTCACTTTTGCGATGAGTACAAATACTCATAAATGCTAGGCAGAGGTTTTGAGCTATTTTTGGGCAAA
>NZ_JAUBVE010000152.1:0-3902 GCF_036705715.1 Microcoleus sp. AT3-D2
GGGATTTTAAAATCCCAAAAGCCTTTCGACCCCAATTATTTGACTGCTACCCCTTGACAGGTCAAGACAGTATCTACTACTACCCAAGGACTAAGGCAAATCAGTGCTCCCCATCAGATAAAGGTCGCACTCCCGGGCCACGCCGCGCCCTTCATTAATCGCCCAAACCACCAAACTTTGTCCCCGGCGACAGTCCCCAGCCGCGAAAACTCCCGGAATGCTGGTTGTATATTTTTCGTGCTCGGCTTTCACATTGCTGCGGGCGTCGCGTTCCAATCCCAGCGCATCCAGCAAGGGCTGTTCCGGGCCGAGGAAGCCCATCGCTAGCAACACAAGCTGTGTCGGCAAGACTTTTTCCGTGCCCGGGATGTGGTTCGGAATAAACTGCCCTTTCTCGTTTTTCGCCCACTCCACCTCAACGGTGTGCACGGCTTTGACATTGCCGTTTTCGTCGCCCTCGAACTTTGTCGCCGTGGTGAGATAGCCACGGGGGTCGTCGCCGAATTTGGCTGCTGCTTCTTCTTGGCCGTAGTCGAGGCGGTAGACTTTCGGCCATTCCGGCCAGGGATTGTTGGTCGCGCGTTCCGAGGGCGGTTTGGGCAGGATTTCTAGCTGTACCAGGCTTTTGCAGCCGTGGCGGATGGATGTGCCCACGCAGTCGGTACCGGTGTCGCCGCCGCCGATGATCACGATATCTTTGCCTTCGGCGGAGATGAAGTTATCGTTTGTGCTCTTGTCTAAAACTGCTTTGGTGTTGGCTGTCAGGAAGTCCATTGCGAAGTGGATGCCTTTTAATTCCCGGCCGGGGATGCCCAAGTCGCGGGGTTTGGTGGCGCCGGTACAGAGCACAACGGAGTCGTATTCTTTTAGCAGTTGTTCTGCTGGTAAGTCTTTGCCGACTTCGGTGTTGCAGACGAATGTCACGCCTTCGTCTTCGAGGACTTTCAGGCGGCGCATTACGACTTGTTCTTTGTCTAGCTTCATGTTGGGGATGCCATACATTAGCAGGCCGCCTGGTCGATCGGCTCTTTCGTATACTGTTACCCAATGACCGGCTTTGTTGAGTTGGGCGGCGGCGGACAAACCGGCGGGCCCGGAACCGATGACGGCGATTTTTTTGCCGGTGCGTTTGGCGGGTGGTTCGGCAGTAATCCAGCCTTCATCCCAGCCTTTGTCGATAATCGAGGCTTCGATGTTTTTAATCGTGACTGGCGGGTTGTTGATGCCGAGTACGCAAGCGCCTTCGCAGGGTGCGGGACAGACGCGGCCCGTGAATTCAGGGAAGTTGTTGGTTTTGTGGAGTCTGTCAAGGGCTTCTTTCCACAGTCCGCGATACACTAGGTCGTTCCATTCGGGGATGAGGTTGTTAATCGGGCAGCCGCTTGCCATGCCGCTGATGAGGGTACCCGTGTGGCAAAACGGAATGCCGCAATCCATGCAGCGCGCGCCTTGGGTGCGGAGTTTGTCCTCATCCATCGGCAGGTGAAATTCGTCCCAGTTGTGGACTCTCTCGACGGGTGAGAGTTCGGAGGGCAATTCGCGCAAGAATTCGATAAAGCCGGTTGGTTTTCCCATAGTGGTGTTCTGGTTAGAATTTACTATTCTGTCAGTTTCTCAAAGGTGAAGCTGGCGGGCTTCTGAATTAACTATTGTGATCTAAATTGTGTGCGATCGCACCTCAGATTGAGCAATTCCTACCTGAAATCTTCAATATCGCCGGGAGTCGGGGAATTGTCGCCAGCCGTAAAATATAGAGCTACAGCAAAGAAACCGGGTTTTTTACGGGAATTAAAGGTTTTAAAGGTTTTGATGCACTATTTTCGTCCATCAAACCCGGTTTCTGCATAATTTCAGCATTGCTTACTCTGGGACGATCGCATTTATCGCATTTACCGCTACAGCCAAATCTCGAAACGCTTGCGGGTTAACTCTTCGGGCCCGCCAGCGTCTACTTTGAAGCGCAGTCCCCATCAGGAGGGCCTCGAAATACAATACAAAAAATTACAGGTGTTGCAAAATATTATTTTCAAGATATACTACTGTAAATCGGTCAGATAAGCGGAGTTTTCTTGGTTAACTCCTAAAATAAGTAAATAAACTCATGAGTATTACAGTTCAGAACGTATCCAAACACTTCGGCTCCTTCCACGCAATTGACAACGTGAATTTGGAAATTAAAAGAGGATCTTTAGTCGCGCTGTTGGGGCCTTCCGGCTCCGGGAAATCGACTCTGCTGAGGATGATCGCGGGGCTAGAACCGCCGGACAGCGGTCAGATTTACCTGACCGGTGAAAATGCTACTCATCAGTCGGTGCAGGAACGACATATCGGTTTTGTGTTTCAGCACTACGCTTTGTTCAAACACATGAGTATTCGGAAAAATATTGCTTTTGCGATGGAAATTCGCAAAGTTCCTAAAGGCTCGATTAGCAGGCGGGTTGATGAACTTTTGGATTTAGTGCAGTTGACAGGTTTGGGCGATCGCTATCCTTCGCAACTTTCCGGGGGCCAGCGGCAGCGGGTGGCTTTGGCCAGAGCTCTAGCAGTTCAACCAAAAGTGCTGCTGCTAGACGAACCTTTTGGAGCATTAGATGCTAAAGTCCGCAAAGAATTGCGATCGTGGCTGCACAACCTTCACAAAGAAGTTAACATCACCACAGTTTTTGTGACTCACGACCAAGAAGAAGCTATGGAAGTAGCCGATGAAATTGTGGTGATGAATAAAGGTAGAGTCGAACAAGTTGGCACTCCTGCTGAAATTTACGACAAACCGGCATCAGCTTTTGTGATGAGTTTTATTGGGCCGGTCAATGTGCTGTCAAATGCTGCGGGTTTGTTCGCCAGCAACGCCACAACGTCTCGCCATAATGGAGCCGCTCATTCGGAAGTAGTGTTTTTGCGCCCCCACGACGTGGAAATTAAAACTAAGCCGGAGTCGGGTTTTTCATTAGCAACAGTCAGCCGCATCATTCATTTAGGCCGGGAAATACAAACTGAGTTAGTGTTAGAATCCGAGCAGGTAGTAACAGCTTATGTGAGTCGCGAGCGCTTCGATTCTCTACAGTTAACGCGAGATCAGCAGGTTTACGTCAAGCCCAAACACGCCATGACTTTTCCTGCTTATTCAATTTAAATCAGCGACTGCATCTTACTCAAAATACTATCCGGCAGCTTCTACAAAACACTCCTCCCACATCGTTACCAGGCTCGTGCCTGGTAATGCTGTCTCGTGGCTCTAAATCGGAGGCATATCCGACTTCTTTTTGCCCGTACCGCATCAACCTGTAAATCTAACTCTTGTTTGAGAACTTCCTTATACAAAAATAAAATAGCACTTAAAGCCTGATTTTGAGTTGAAGCAGCGACATTTTCCTGTACAGCTAAATGAGTTAACAATTATTCAATTTCTTTTCCACCCATTTCTCTAGGAGGTCGTTTATTATGGAATAAAATATAGCGTTTAATCCAATTAATGTAGCTTTTTTACGTTTTGTAAGAGTAATGCTTCAGACGAATGACATCACTTACTTGTTCAAGGAGTTTTTTGGGACGTTGTTCCATAAGATGATCTCCAGAATGTTTCTTGATAGTATGACTATCTGGTATGTTATCCCAAAAGTTTCTGGTTGTTATCGGAGAATATACGGAATGTTTCTAGCTATCATTCTCTATGTGGTGATTATTCCGAAAGTTTCGGCTTTTTGTTCCATCGGGGTTGACAAGACGGAAAGTTTCGGTATAATAAATAGTTAGCTGGCTGCGTTTCAGGATAGTTAGTTATTTGAATTTGGTAGGCAAAGCTTTCACAGGCGTTAACCTGGATAGTCAGGGTAAACGCATCTAAATTAATTTGACAAACACCTAAATTTGTGCATTACTAAATAACTAAAAAAAACTTTTAA
>NZ_JAUBVE010000153.1:0-3676 GCF_036705715.1 Microcoleus sp. AT3-D2
GTACTACAAGCGGACTGTTGTGACATAATAATATTCTCAATTGCGTAAACCAATTGAGAAAACAGCAGTCATCGGGGTGCAACCCGGTGGCTGTGTTGCTTTCTCTTACTTTTGACGATCGCAGTATTCCAACCAAAATGTCAATACTGCAAAGGTTAAGTTTTGTTGCCAAGAGAATGGGACTACTTACCTTCAGTCACGTGACACAAGTGAATATTTAGTGGTAAGTTTACTACCTATTTGCCTTCATTTTTATTCGTAGCCGCCTACAGTAGGCGGCTACGCTAGGAAATAGAGACCAAAACACAGAGACCCTCCTACTTTGATTCACGCTATGCAGATGATGTGAATGAAGGTTTTCACTTTCCGTGCCAGACGATCGTACTGCCAATAAAAAACCGCCCGTGTTAGGGCGGTCGGTAGGGTGAGAGTTGCAGGGTTAAGCGTCGCTGTCAGTTATTACCTCTGGTAGTCGAATACGCTCAATATCAAGATGCAGATAATGCTCTGTAATGACATCAGGGGAATTCCCTACCAGTCGGGCGAGTTTATGGATCGGGAAGTCATTATTAGCGTGATAACTAATCATTGTATGCCGTAACTGGTAGGGGATGCGGTAACGTATGCCCGTACCTTCAATAACGGTCTTCCAAACAACATTTAATGCGTGTTGATTGATTGCTTTGCCCCTGTCGTTTAAAAAAACATATCCCGCTCGATGTGGGATTGACTCAAGCAACTCCTTTAATTCCTGATTAATCGGAAAAGTCCGCTTAAGCTCAGTTTTGGTGTTTTGTTTTTGAACGATCGTTCCACATGAATCTACTTGAGCCTCGCAAAAAAGTATTGACTTTTTCTGAAAACTTACATTCTCCCATTTGAGAGCTATCGCTTCACTCGGTCTACAACCCGTTAACCAGCAAAAGTATACATACTTGTAATACTGTTGGTGTTTGCCTTTGAATCGCGAGTAAGTATCATTTTTTAGCGCGTCAATGATTTGATACACTTCTGCGACACTGTATATGTCAATCTCCTTTTTCTCTTTTTTGCTCGATTTCAACTTAATAGACTCAAGTGTATCTCGATATTCAATACCCCACTTGCGAGGTATGTTACCCTGCTTGCTATTCCAGTCAATTGCCGCAGTCAAGTGCATAAACCATTTTTTACTGGTTGTGGGAGAACGTTTAGTGTCGGAAAAAATCCATTCAATAAGTAAAGTTTTGTCTTCTAAACGTTTATGAGGACTTCTTTCTATTAAGCGAGAAACTATTGAAATCTCGTTAAGAATGTAAGTCTTCTCCCAGTGTTGCATTGACACGTTAAAGTCAACATATTTTTGCCACAAGACGGAAAGTTCGTTTTTTTGAACAATCCGCAGCGTAGCGGTACTTTTCGGTTGCTTTAGGGTTGCAACAAATGACTTTAGGCAATCTAGCTCCAATTGTTCATAGTTAGAGACCAAACGCTCTATCTCAGCATCCAACTGCTGCGCGATAGCTAGTGCTTTTATCTCATCACTCCCTAGTCCTAGGCTGGCACGTCCAAGTCGCTGATGTAACCTCGCCGCATAGTAAGGCTTGGACTGATGGCGCTGCACTTGAATGTTGAGCCACTTAAAGTTCGAGCTTGTGCTGTACATATTGAGTTTTCGAGGTTCTGCAGGGTTTTCATTTCCTTAAATGGTATATGTATTGGTATATAAAAGTCAATATCTCGAATAACTTACTTATCAAATTCTTGCAATACAAGCGCTTTACTACCTCACACGCCTGACTTGAAATCAGGTGAACCGCAAGGTTCCGTGGGTTCAAATCCCACCCTCTCCGTTTAATAATTCTCTTGTCAGTTAAGGGTTTGAGATTCTCTATCCCCTTAAGAGTTCCCTTGTCCGCTCATCTTTGGCTCACTCCTGGTATTTCGCAACAAAAAAACACCCCCGCAGGGGTGCTGTCGCTTACCAGGTAATTTTTCTAGTCAACTGACTCAACTAAACTCTTCGTCATCCGCCGGGTCTCCGTAGGGGTCTTCGCTCGCGGGGCTCACATTGCCGAACATTCCAGCATCCGCTACGTAGTCAGCCGGGTCGCCGTAGGGGTCTTCGCTCGCCGGACTCACGTTACCGAACTGTCCGTAGTCGGTACCGGCGTAGTCGGCCGGGTCGCCGTAGGGGTCTTCGCTGGCTGGAGTCACGTTGCCGTACTGTCCGTAGTCTGCGGGGTCGCCGTAGGGGTCTTGGCTGGCTGGAGTCACGTTGCCGTACTGTCCGGGATTTGAGGCATCTTCGTAATAGCCGTCAGGATCGACTTGCTCGCTGTCTGGCCCGACGATCGCATCTTTTAACTTCCGCAAAAATCCGTCTACCATGATAAAGTTCCTCTTTTTTATGTGTTGAAAAACGACTGTTTTAGATTGGTAATCCCACATTTAATTGAAAGTCAGAGAACCTGCAATCTAAAATCTCAAATGGTTACACTACTGTGCCGGAACAGGACTTGTAGCTTCCGGCAAGCTAGTAAGGTCACGACCGGTATTTTGGTTGTTGTACCCCTGGAATTCGCGGTAACGCACTGCCTCGGACTCCGGAACTTTAATTCCTCCAGGCGGGGGCGTTACCCAGTGAGCCCGATTCTGGGCATCGCGGTAGTAAACGCGACCGTTTTTGGAAAGGTAATATTTTCCCTGCGGCCCCTGTTGTTGCTTGTTTTTGTGCTGGTTGTAGAGGTAGTAAAGGGCGGCTGCTCCTGCTAAAGTAATCCCTACTTTTTGAGCATTGCTCAGTCCTTTTTTCGCTTGGGGCGTTGGATTGGGGGCGCGATTAGTTTGCACTCCTCCAGCGCGAGTATCATCAACAGGAGGCGGGGGAGCGTAAGTTCGCTCGTCAGAACCGCAAGCACTCACAAAGGGAAAGGTCAGCAGCGTTGTCAGCAGCAGAGCCATGAAGCGCGATCTTTTGGGTTCGGGTTTGATTGTGTTCATTACCGCTCCGAATTGTCGGGATTACAGGTAGGGTGTGTTTTGGCGAGGTTGAGGAACCTGAGCTGCTGCCAACAGTTTTTAGATTAAATTAATTGTCTCAAAGCAATTTTAACCAAAGTAGTTGCTGAGAACTTAACAGCGCAGGTACGGTATTGCGTTTGTATATTAATCATCCTCAAATCTCTCGAAGATTTGCTCATTCCAGGGATATAAATAAAGTTTCTTTTATTTCAGTCTGCAGGTATAGGCAAATGCGCGCCTTCGGGTAAGAATAAATTCTGTTTGTGGACTGCTCAAAGCAAAGTGAAGCAGACGGAGGGGGCAAGTCCGAAACTCAAAGCAGCACTGGCGAGAGAAAGGAGGCGGGATTTATAAGTCCGGCGGTGTTTAATTGCGCCAGACTGCCTGTGGGAGATGCCTGCAATTTTAGTGTGGGAGTTCTGGAGAGGTCGATCGCACTATTATTGTAGAATTATCTTAAAAGCCAGATAAAGCCGCCGCAGCTTTTCGGATTATTTATGAAATTAAATAATTTAGTTAGTGGAGGATTGTCGCTACTTTCAACCTTGAGGCTAATGAAAAAGAAGCAAATATGGATTTTAATGTCACCGCTGTTCCAGCAATACTCCGGACAGTTTTTAAGCAGCCAAAGTACCATAAGACAAGACTGAAGGAAGATTAGGATGGTTTAAAA
>NZ_JAUBVE010000154.1:0-3364 GCF_036705715.1 Microcoleus sp. AT3-D2
TCGACTTTTTTTGACGCTTTTATTGATTTTAACTATTTTACACTTATTCGGATATTTACAAAACCGGGATGCTCCCTATGAAATTAGCAGCGGCAAGTTTGAACCTGCATCGATAACTACACCCACAACACCTTTAGCAACACCAACTCCTCCACCTCTTTAGCAAAAAATTATCAACCTCACTCTTCTATCTCTCTGTGTTCTCTGTGTCCTCTGTGGTCCATTAAAAATCCCCAATCGATATGGCTTCTTCCAATACCCCTGATTCCCCAAAAAAACCTGCTAGAGGCTCTCGCGAGTCTCGCAAGCACACGCCGAAAGCAAATACAAAAGGTCTTTATCAAAGAGCTTTTAAACAAGCTTTTGTCAAGCTAAACCCGCGGGTAATGCTGAAAAATCCGGTGATGTTTGTGGTGTGGGTTGGCACAATTGTGACTGCATTATTAACGATCGATCCGACGCTGTTCGGGTCGGTTCCCGGCGAAACTCAGAGAGTTTTCAACGGTTTAGTCACCTTCATTTTGTTCTTCACTTTGGTATTTGCTAATTTTGCGGAAGCGGTAGCAGAAGGGCGCGGAAAAGCGCAAGCAGATGCGCTGCGATCGACCAAAGCAGACACGACAGCCCGCAAACTCCTACCAGACGGTTCAATTCAAGAAGTTAGTTCAACATCTCTGAGACGCGGCGACCAAATTAAAGTGATCGCAGGGGATGTAATTCCTGCCGACGGCGAAGTGATCGCAGGTGTCGCCTCGGTGGATGAATCTGCGATCACTGGCGAATCGGCCCCGGTGCTCAAGGAACCGGGTTCGGACATCGCCAGTTCCGTTACCGGCGGTACGCGCATCCTCTCCGACGAATTGACGCTGCGGGTGATGGCCGACCCGGGCAAGGGGTTTTTGGACAGGATGATCGCGCTGGTAGAGGGCGCAGAACGCTCGAAAACGCCGAATGAGATCGCGCTGACGGTGCTGCTGGCGGTGCTGACTCTGGTGTTTTTGATTGTGGTATCGACCATTCCGCCCCTGGGAAATTACGTGAAAACCCCTGTGGGCGTGGTGACGCTGATTTCGCTGCTGGTGGCACTGATCCCGACGACGATCGGCGGTTTGCTGAGCGCGATCGGCATTGCGGGGATGGATCGCGTCGCTCAGTTTAACGTGATAGCGACCTCTGGACGAGCCGTGGAGGCTTGCGGCGACGTGAATACGCTGATTTTGGACAAAACGGGGACGATCACGCTGGGGAACCGTTTAGCCGAGGAGTTCATTCCGGTAAACGGTCACTCGCTGGAGGAGGTTGCGAGTGTAGCCCTTGCTGCTAGCCTGTTTGACGATACTCCAGAGGGAAAGTCGATCGTCCGTTTGGCTCAGAATTTGGGCGCACAGGTAAATTTCGATCGCACCAGCGCCACCGGGCTTGATTTTTCTGCAAAAACGCGGATGTCTGGCACGGATTTGCCCGATGGGATCGAGGTTCGCAAAGGTGCGGTGGATGCGGTGAAGGGTTTTGTGCGATCGCGCCGCGGCAATGGAGGGCCGGATCTCGATGCAGCTTACGAGCGAGTTTCGAGGCTTGGATGCACACCTCTAGGCGTTTGTCAAGGCAGCGACACCTACGGCATTATCTATTTGAAAGATGTCATCAAACCGGGAATTCGCGATCGGTTTGACCAACTGCGAAAAATGGGCATCCGCACAATAATGCTCACCGGAGATAACCGAATTACAGCATCAGTAATTGCTGACGAATCCGGCGTTGACGACTTCATTGCCGAAGCAACTCCCGAGGACAAAATCGAAGTAATTCGCAAGCAACAAGCCGAGGGCAAATTAGTAGCAATGACAGGAGGATGTCGAAGAGATTCTCAAGGCTGGCATTGATGTTTTTTCCACCCTCAACATTCAACACATAGAAAGTCTCAACGATTTAGTAGCTCGAATTACCGGAGTTGTAGTGCGAGTGCGCGATCGCGTCCTCGAAGATGCTGACGAAATAGTCGTTGTGGATGTCACGCCGGAAACTTTAGAAGAAAGGTTGCTAGAAGGCAAAATTTATGCTCCCGAAAAAATTGAACAATCTTTAGAAAACTTTTTCCAGCGCCGTCATTTAATCGCTTTGCGAGAACTCGCCCTGCGAGAAGTCGCAGACAATGTGGAAGATGATGCAGAAACTTTGAAAGGTCAATCTTGCAACATTCACGAACGAGTTTTAGTGTGCATCTCGACTTATCCGAATTCCTTGCAACTGCTGCGGCGGGGCGCGAGGATTGCTAGCTATATGAATGCCCCGTTTTATGCTCTGTTTGTCAACGATCCAGATCGATTTTTAACAAAAGCAGAAAGCTTGCACGTTGAAACTTGTGAGAAACTCTGTCAAGAATTTAAGGGAAAATTTTTGCGGGTAAACGGCACTAATATAGCCAAAGCGATTTCGGAGGTAGCTAAACAGTATCGCATTACTCAAATTGTGATCGGCGAAAGCCAGCAATCGCGCTGGAGATTGTTGCTGCGGGGTTCTTTGACTCAACAGTTAGTGCGATCGCTCAAACACGTAGATTTGCACATCATCGCTACCGAAAAAGTCAGTAGTCAGTAGTCAGTAGTCAGTAGTCAGTAGTTGTGAGTTATTAGTTGTTAGTTGTAAGTTGTGATTTGTTAGTTATTAGTTGTGAGTTTTTAGTCATTTAGCATAAAAACTGCAACTTTTGGAGGATAGCTGAATCTAGCGGGCGGTGGATGCGCCCGAAGCTTTTACCTGTTAGAATCGCACTTGGTAAACCTGATTAAAAGTGCGATCGCTATGGTGGATATTTACATTCTAGACTTGCTAGCTATTGGCATTCTCCTGCTGACCGTCACCTTGGGTTCTGGATGGATTTCGCGATTCCCTGTATCTTATGCCTTAATTTATCTAGTTGTCGGTATCGGATTGGGGCCCTACGGCTCCAAGCTGATTAACTTGCGTCCCGAAGCTCAATTTATAGAAAGACTTACAGAATTTGTAGTTATTGTTTCTCTGTTTAGTTGTGGCTTAAAAATGAACCGCCCGCTGCAACTTTGGGCCTGGAATTCCACAGCACGGCTGATCGGTTTTTTAATGCCAATTTCTATTTTTGCGGTCGCCGCCGTCGCTCATTGGTTTGTGAAATTAGATTGGGGCCCGGCGATTTTACTGGGAGCAATTCTCGCTCCCACCGATCCAGTTTTAGCCTCAGAAGTTCAGTTAGCTGATATAGACGATCGCGATGAATTGCGCTTTGGTTTAACATCAGAAGGCGGTTTAAACGCAGGGCTATTTCATTCTAAACAGCTTCTTCAAAACGTCTAGACCATAGCCCGCGAGCCGTTGTGCCTGTGCCATA
>NZ_JAUBVE010000155.1:0-3339 GCF_036705715.1 Microcoleus sp. AT3-D2
TTTAGGGCAAGTTAAAGTGGAGGATCATTCCAACGAGATTACGGCAATTCCGGCACTCTTAGAATTATTAGACCTGACCGGGGCGATTGTTACCATTGATGCGATGGGAACGCCAACCGAGATTGTGAAACAAATTCGCCACAAAAAAGCTGATTATATTGTATCTCTTAAAGCCAATCATCCCACTTTACATTCTCAGGTTAAAGAATGGTTTGATACCAGAAGAGCTAATAACTTTGAAGGCATTAACGTTAGTTATAACCAACAGATTGAAAAGGGACACCATCGCACTGAAAAACGTTATGTTTGGGCTGTTCCTTTAGAGGCTTTCGGTGGTCTTTATCAACAAGACCAGTGGTCGGGACTGCAAACCATCGTCATTATTGAAAGAATCCGCCATCTTTGGAACAAAACGACTCATGAAGTCCAATTTTATCTGACTTCTCTGCCTGCGGATGCTCAAGTTCTTGGTCGTGCCATTCGTCAACATTGGACGATTGAGAACCAAGTTCATTGGACTTTAGATGTCACGTTCCATGAGGATAAATGTCGGATTCGTTCAGGTCATAGTCCTCGTAATTTTGCTATCCTGAGACGGATAGCACTTAACGCTCTTAATCAGGAGAAAACATTGCAGCGTAGTCTTCGTCAAAAAATCAAACAGGCTTCTATGAATAATGATTATATGATGACTGTTCTCAACTCCTTTTGTCAAGCTTGATTGAGATGCTCTTACCCTGTGATAATAACTTGGCTTGTTTCTCTGTTAAAGGCAAGTCTCCTAAAATACTTTTTAGCTGGCGGGTGCGTCCGGCAGTGGTGTTTGTTGTTGATTCGATAAAAAAACTCCTACTTTTGGCATAACTTGAGTCAGCATTTGTTGTCGCACAGCTTCCTCAATACCAGCCAGAGTTGTCAGTTTTTCTTTTGGGGTATCCTCGTACAGGATTTGGGCGATCGCTTGAATATGCTGATTTATGGTTTGTTCTTGCTCAGGTGTCATGGCTTTATTTCAAAAATAGATTAGTGTTATAATATCACACTATCAATTCGCTCACTTGCAAAGGTGACATGCTCCCAGTATTTCCCCCTCTTCGCCCGGAAGATCCACAACAATCAAAGCCTTAACAATTTTAGCGCCAAACAAAGTTTCCCTCTAAGTAATTCGGTGGAAAAATTCATAATTAGCTAAGGAAATATTAAGTGGTACGCTCTGAGTTAAAGTGTAACTGCTCACCGCAACTTTGTTGCGGTGAGCAGTTACAGCAAATAGCTACAACCTAATTAGGGCTTGCTGAAGCAGTTGCAAAAGTAAACACTGTATGAGTTGTCTGACCCTAACAAGGTGGAAGGGTGCAAGAAAAACTGCTAAAATAGCTCAAAAGTCGTGCATCACCACCTGCGAACCTGTACAGAAAAGCTGAGCTTGCCCCACGCCCCCCATCCGAGTTTGGACTGCCCTTCGGAGGAAGGTTGTCCGCTGACAACCGTTGGGTAAAAATGGCCCAACTCATACCGTGGTCAGAATTTGAAGCAGAATATGCTGAAAACTTTCCCAGAGCCCTGGGAGCCCCAGCCAAATCATTCCGGATGGCGTTGGGAGCATTAATTAGTAGTCATAAATATGTAGTGGTGGCTGGTAGTTACCAACTAAAATCCCAGCTATTTTCAAGTTAAAACCTAAAAAAATAGATGTCATAGCTTTAGAAAAGCTTATTAAACCTATTAATTGTTTTTATTGATTAAACTGCTCACAAATCTTATTCTCTGAAAAGAAACAATTTTGTAGGTTGATGTAAATTAACTGGCTATGGAAGATTTTTTGAATTTCTTAAATCGCCGACCTTGTTGTCCCTATTGCCAACGGCAACAAACCATAAAAAATGGCAGTACCCACAACAAAAAACAAAAATTCAAGTGCAAACAATGTGGCAAGCAGTTTGTTGAGCATTCAACAAAAAAGAAAATTTCTCCAGACACTAAGAATTTAATATAGCATTTCAGGTAGTAATAAATATGTAGTGATTAGATATTTATTGGCTCAAAATATAGTTGTAATGATGGATAAAATACCAAATAGCACCAATATGGTTTTCTAACTTTTTAGAAAATGAAAGAGTCTTTCTTACTATCCGAGAAACACGTTGGCGCAAAGTATTATTAAATCTTTCAATGTGATTAGTTTTTCCACTGTCTTTACCAACTGGCTGATGGCGTTTGCTTGGAAAAATACAAGCATAAGCCTGCCAAAAATCTGTATAGCAAACAGCACATTGTCGATATACAGGAGGTAGAGAATTCCATAATTGTTTGGCTCCTTCTTCGCTACGATCGCCAATATAAACACCAATAATTTCTCTGGTCTCTCTATTTGTGACAAGTTAAGAAAAAGTGCAAATTGTCAAGGGGGTAGACCAAAAAAGGTAAAATAGGATGAAACCTTTACGGGTCAAGCAGTTGAGCCATGGTTGAAGCAGTTATGACTAGCAAAAAACGAATCAACCGAGATCATGCAAAGAAAAAAAATAGTCCCCAAATAGAAAATGAAGCGATTGCGAATCACCTGGAAGATTTATTAATTCCAGCAATGGCTGCTCAAAAAACTTTTTATCGCCAACTAAATTTAAGAGATAGGATTCTGACACTACCATTAATGATGGCAGCAATATTAAGTCTTTTATGGCGAAATGTAGCAGGAGTAACAGAATTAACTAGATTATTAAATAGAGAAGGATTTTTATGGTGTGAGCCGTCTGAAATTAGCCAACAAGCATTATCACTCAGATTTTTAACTTTTCCCGCAGTTTTATTTGAAAAAGTATTTAAAGAATTACTGCCTCATTTTCGTCGGGAATGGTTGATGAGAAAATCGAGACCATTACCAGAGAGCGTACAATTTGCCTTAAAAAGCTTTGATAATATCTGGATAGCTGACGGCTCAACATTAGAAGCATTATTTAAGAAGCTACAAAGTTTATCAGATGTTCCAATTGGTCAATTAGCCGGAAAAATGGGAGTAATCATAGACCTAGTAACTCATCTTCCCGAATAAATTTGGTTTGGGGAAAATCCGAAACAAGCAGATACTAATTGGGAGGAAGATTTACTAAAAACAGTTAAGCCTAAAACCTTACTATTATTGGATCGAGGCTTCTATCACTTCGCTTTTTGGTCAAAACTAATCGAGCAAAAAATGTAAGCGTTCAGGGGTATAAAGAAGACGAAAAACCACCCCCAAAATCAAAGAATAAAATTAGGCAGCAGTCAACAAGTCAGAATCATCAGAACAATTATTAGCGTCAGGAAGCAAAGAAGGAGTGGCTGTACCACAACGAGTAG
>NZ_JAUBVE010000156.1:0-3317 GCF_036705715.1 Microcoleus sp. AT3-D2
TTTGTTACATCTGTGGAAAAAATCCTGAAAGAATTTGGAGAAAACTATGTAATTAATTTTGTCTAGCTACTTAGCAATGCTGTATTTCCGTCCCGGCGTATTCCATCCGAACAGTTGAGTAAGCAGGGCTTGCAAATGTTCAGAACGGTACTCAGGCCACCAGATTAGTGCAATGTCTCGCATTTTTTCTGCGTCCCCTGAGCTGATAACTTCAGGTACTGATGCCACTGTCGGCTCTGACTCCGGTTTTAATGGGGACTGAGATTGCTGAGATTGAGTGAGTATTTTGACCATTTTCTCGCGCTCGTTTTGTGGCTGGTTTGAGAACCATTGCAAAAATTCTGTAAAAGGTGAAGATTCATCGCAAGGATAGCAAGGTTGTTTCTGCACAAGGGTTTCATCGCAAGTGCCATCGCAAGTCACTTGCCTTGAACCTTGCGATGAACCTTGCCATGAAACTGGCTCTGTGCAAGAACCTTGCGATGCTTGCGATGAATTTACAAGTTTCAAGCCAAAAATAAATTTGTGACCGTAACGCTCTTGAGTATCAACGCGCCGCTCAATCTTGGGGAATAATTCCCGCAAGCGCAAATACAAATCTTGAGACTTCTTCACTGGTGAGTCATAGGGCGATTCAGCTTCCCATGACTTTTTAGTTTTTTTGCCAGAGTCGTCAATAGTTAGCCACCATTCTCCAGATACCAATCCTCCAAAATTTTATAAAGGTCTCCAATGTAGACCTTGCCCTCTGGGTTAAATTCCAATCCAACCTCGCGGGCAAACTGCCAAAGATGCCGGCTTTCCTCCTGAGCTTCCCGCATCGCCTCACGGGTTGCGTTGTAGTCAATACCCTCAGTCAACAACAGCGGCATCCGCTCCAACATCTTGTTGAGCATCGCCGGCGCAATCCGCTCCATAATAAAGTCTGGGTCATCCTTAAAACGCGGGTCAGCTTCTAACTCTCCTTGAGACGCGACAGCGCCGCGCTTGTAAGTTTTCTTAAAGCTCAGGATGCCGTAGCGGTCATCAATAGCAGCCGTCCCCCCAGTGATAGACGGTAGCTTATTGCAGTTAGCCAAAAAGATAGCCGTCGGCTTGTACTCATAGCTGTCCTTGCCCTTGCGCTCAATATCAATTGGGTCGCCCGTGATGAACTGCTTAAGACTTTGAAGAGCGTCAAGACTCACATTTGAAGCATTCTCAGAAGCCCAATTACAGATACCGCCTTCAATCGTAGCCAGTGCAAATTTACGTCCACCGTCGTAAGCCTTGAAGTCTGACAGCGACTTCCCAGTCATCCCCCGCCCAAAAACAGCGGCCAACACAGCCCGCAGCGTATCCTTGCCGTTAGACCCTTCGCCGTAGCACAGCAAACCTTTGACTCCTTTGCCAGTCAGCTTTGACCGCACCAGCTTCAAATTCAACGCAGCAGCAGTCCGCAGAAATATCTCGCGCTGTGCCGGTTCAAGACACTCCAAAAGGCGATCGCAATCGGCGCTATCAACATCAGGGTCATACTTACTCCCAACGTAGGTATAGACCTGGTTAGGGTCGTGTGGCACAAGCGAGTGAGAGCCATCAGGATTAATCCTCACTACCCCGTTAGAGCAGTTCAAACCGTCAGGATTTATCTTGTTTGGGTCAACCGCATTCCGATTCACAACCCAGTTGAGAACCTCAGCAACGTTACTAGACTTGGCTCGGTTGTTGACCCAAACACCCTTTACTTTTTCCGCGTAGGTATTGAGCCAGTCACCGATACGACGCTTTTCCTCGGATTCCGATCGCAATTCGTAGTGACTGCCGACATAGTGATAAAGCTGACCTCCAATAGATTTCCAGTAATTGCTCAACCCCCTTGACAAGAAGACGAGATAGACATTAGATCAAGGAATGGAAAAACTCCCCGACTTAAAGCAACTATCGAACGAGGCGAAAGAAGCCTTGATAGTAGAGCTATGGCAAGAAATCCAAAAACTCACCGCCGCTTTAGCCACTACAGGGGAAGCAAAACAAAATAAAGTTCCCACCAAAACCAGCAAAAATTCTAGCACTCCGCCGTCGAAGGGATTCAAGCCCAACATTAAGCAATCGAAAATTGAGGGGGTAAAAAGAGCCGGGAGCGTAGGAAGAGCAGGAGGGGGAAGAGAACTACATCGTGCTCCCGACCAAACAATCATCGCCCAACTCAAAAATTGTCCCCAGTGTGGAGAGAAAGTCACCACAGCTGCCCAAAAATTGCAATCGGTCTACGAAAAAATCGAACTACCACCAATTCGTCCCATCATCACCCGAATCGAACGTTATGGTGGTCAGTGTGCCTGCTGTCACACCGAATATGTTGCGCCTGTACCATTAGGAATGGAACCAGGCTCACCGTTTGGCAGTTCAATTCAAAGCTTAGTCACATATCTGCGTTACACTCATGCCATCAGTTACGAACGGCTATCGTCCATATTTGCATCTGTATTTGGACTCAAGATATCAGAAGGCGCAATCGCCAACCTATTAGAGAAAGTCAAAACGAGTTTAGATGATCAAGTAACTCAAATACTCCATCGGTTGCGGCGGGCAAAATTAATTTGTTCAGATGAAACCAGCGCCAGAGTTAATGGACAGAATCAGTGGGAGTGGGTGTTTCAGAACCCTGATATTTGCTTGCACGTCATCCGCCCTAGCCGAGCCAGTGGAGTAATTAACGAAGTTCTAGGAGAACATCGTCCTGATATCTGGGTGTCAGACTTATTTAGCGCTCAAAAAAATCACCCCGCACCACAATGGCAAGTGTGTTTGGCTCATCAACTGCGCGATTGCCAATATGCAATTGACGCCTTTGACAGGATTTTTGCCCCAGCGATGAAGAAGTTATTATTAAGGGCTTTTATTATCCATCGAAGACGCGAAAGGATGGACGATACTAGACTCAAGCGATATCGAGAAAATTTACAGGAAAGATTAACCAGGATTTTGAGTTTAGCGCCACACCATCGGGATGGTATCCGGTTACGAAAACGTTACGGTGGGCTGATTGACAATTTATTTCTATTTCTGGAAGATGCGACAATTCCACCCACAAATAATTCTAGTGAACAGGCGATTCGGATGAGTGTAATATTTCGCCGTGTGACTAATGGCTTCCGTTCGGAATGGGGGCGAGATTTGTTTGCTGCTGTTCGTTCAGTTGTTAATACTGGCAAGCGTCAGGGCTTGACGGCTTATCAATCTATTCAACAAGCTCTCTCGGCTCTCCTGAACTTGCGGTGATATTTTTATCTAATTAGAAAAGCAAGCTAATACGCGTTCTCGAAAATTATCAA
>NZ_JAUBVE010000157.1:0-1663 GCF_036705715.1 Microcoleus sp. AT3-D2
AGCTGTACTCTTGAACTCGATAACGTTCTCTTTAACTCATGAAGAGGCCAACGTTATAGGGACAAGCGAATAAGTGCACATGGTGGATGCCTTGGCGATTACAGGCGATGAAGGACGTAGTAGCTTGCGATAAGCTGCGGGGAGTGAGCAAACACACATTGATCCGCAGATTTCCGAATGGGGAAACCCGGCCTTTTAGGTCATTGCATACTGAATACATAGGTATGCAAAGCGAACGCGGCGAACTGAAACATCTAAGTAGCTGCAGGAAAAGAAATCAACCGAGATTCCCAAAGTAGTGGCGAGCGAAATGGGATGAGCCTGTACGTGATAGTCGATCGGATAGTGGAAGCTTCTGGAAATAAGCGCCATAGCGGGTGATAGCCCCGTACACGAAATCCGAACGGTGGTACTAAGCGTACGACAAGTAGGGCGGGACACGAGAAATCCTGTCTGAACATGGGGGGACCATCCTCCAAGGCTAAATACTCGTAATCGACCGATAGTGAACCAGTACCGTGAGGGAAAGGCGAAAAGAACCCCGGGAGGGGAGTGAAATAGATCCTGAAACCGTGTGCATACAAACAGTCGGAGCCTCTTTATGGGGTGACGGCGTACCTTTTGTATAATGGGTCAGCGACTTACATTCAGTGGCGAGGTTAACCGAATAGGGGAGCCGTAGAGAAATCGAGTCCGAACAGGGCGACAGTCGCTGGGTGTAGACCCGAAACCAGGTGATCTACCCATGGCCAGGATGAAGGTGCGGTAACACGCCCTGGAGGTCCGAACCCACTAATGTTGAAAAATTAGGGGATGAGCTGTGGGTAGGGGTGAAAGGCTAAACAAACCTGGAAATAGCTGGTTCTCTCCGAAAACTATTTAGGTAGTGCCTCAAGTATCACCATCGGGGGTAGAGCACTGTTATGGCTAGGGGGTCATTGCGACTTACCAAACCATTGCAAACTCCGAATACCGATGAGTGCGAGCTTGGGAGACAGACGTCGGGTGCTAACGTCCGGCGTCAAGAGGGAAACAACCCAGACCGCCAGCTAAGGTCCCAAAGATTGGCTAAGTGGAAAACGAAGTGGGAAGGCTAAAACAGTCAGGATGTTGGCTTAGAAGCAGCCACCATTTAAAGAAAGCGTAATAGCTCACTGATCGAGTCGTCCTGCGCGGAAGATGTAACGGGGCTAAGCCAGTCACCGAAGCTGCGGATATCTAGCAATAGATATGGTAGGAGAGCGTTCTGTAAGCCTGCGAAGGTGTCTTGTAAAGGATGCTGGAGGTATCAGAAGTGCGAATGCTGACATGAGTAGCGATAATGCGGGTGAAAAGCCCGCACGCCGTAAGCCCAAGGTTTCCTGTTCAACGTTCATCGGAGCAGGGTGAGTCGGCCCCTAAGGCGAGGCAGAGATGCGTAGCTGATGGGAAGCAGGTTAATATTCCTGCACCGTCGTATGATGCGATGGGGGGACGGATCGCGGAAGGTTGTCCAGCTGTTGGAATAGCTGGTTTCTGGTTCATAGAAGGCGCTTAGGCAAATCCGGGCGCAGGATTCAAGGGACTGGGACGTGTAGCCATGTGCTACGAAGCAATCGGAAGTGGTTCCAAGAAAAGCCTCTAAGCTTCAGTCATACGAGACCGTACCGCAAACCGACACAGG
>NZ_JAUBVE010000157.1:1763-3180 GCF_036705715.1 Microcoleus sp. AT3-D2
ACGAAGCAATCGGAAGTGGTTCCAAGAAAAGCCTCTAAGCTTCAGTCATACGAGACCGTACCGCAAACCGACACAGGTGGGCGAGATGAGTATTCTAAGGCGCTTGAGAGAACTCGGGAGAAGGAACTCGGCAAATTGGTACCGTAACTTCGGGATAAGGTACGCCCCGGTAGCTTGACTGCTTTACTGCAGAAGGGTGAAAGGGTTGCAATAAACTGGTGGCTGCGACTGTTTAATAAAAACACAGCACTCTGCAAACACGAAAGTGGACGTATAGGGTGTGACGCCTGCCCGGTGCTGGAAGATTAAATGATGGGGTGCAAGCTCTTGATTGAAGTCCCAGTAAACGGCGGCCGTAACTATAACGGTCCTAAGGTAGCGAAATTCCTTGTCGGGTAAGTTCCGACCTGCACGAATGGCGTAACGATGGCCACACTGTCTCCTCCCGAGACTCAGCGAAGTTGAAATGTTTGTGATGATGCAATCTACCCGCGGCTAGACGGAAAGACCCCATGAACCTTTACTGTAGCTTTGCATTGGACTTTGAACCAATCTGTGTAGGATAGGTGGGAGGCTTTGAAGCGGGGACGCCAGTTCTCGTGGAGCCATCCTTGAAATACCACCCTGGTTTGTTTGAGGTTCTAACCTTGGTCCGTTATCCGGATCGGGGACAGTGCATGGTAGGCAGTTTGACTGGGGCGGTCTCCTCCTAAAGTGTAACGGAGGAGTTCGAAGGTACGCTAGGTACGGTCGGACATCGTGCTAATAGTGCAATGGCATAAGCGTGCTTAACTGCGAGACCGACAAGTCGAGCAGGTACGAAAGTAGGACATAGTGATCCGGTGGTTCTGTATGGAAGGGCCATCGCTCAACGGATAAAAGGTACTCTGGGGATAACAGGCTGATTCCTCCCAAGAGTTCATATCGACGGGGGAGTTTGGCACCTCGATGTCGGCTCATCACATCCTGGGGCTGTAGCCGGTCCCAAGGGTATGGCTGTTCGCCATTTAAAGTGGTACGTGAGCTGGGTTTAAAACGTCGTGAGACAGTTTGGTCCCTATCTGCCGTGGGCGTTGGAAATTTGAAGGGGGCTGCTCCTAGTACGAGAGGACCGGAGTGGACGAACCTCTGGTGTACCGGTTGTCACGCCAGTGGCATTGCCGGGTAGCTAAGTTCGGAAGAGATAACCGCTGAAAGCATCTAAGCGGGAAACTTGCCTTGAGATGAGATTTCCCGGAGCCTTGAGCTCCTTGAAGGGTCGTTCGAGACCAGGACGTTGATAGGCTGGGTGTGGAAGTGCAGTAATGCATTAAGCTAACCAGTACTAATTGCCCGTACGGCTTGTCCCTATAACCTTGGTAGTTATAGACGAGTCAAGAAATACAGCTGCAGTTTGTTGATACTGCTACCCCAAGAA
>NZ_JAUBVE010000158.1:0-3103 GCF_036705715.1 Microcoleus sp. AT3-D2
AACATCTAAAGTATTTAGATAGGAAGGTAGGAGAATGGAAAAGAAGCAGGCGTCTATAAACTTCTAGCTGATTAAATCATTCAAGTAAGCACCTCAGTTTAAGCATTTGATTAATATTTTCAGCTCGCCACTGAGCGCCGGAAATTTTCTATCTTCTATCAATCTGTTTCACCGATGATTCCACAGCTCCCGAGCCGATAGAGCAAATTTTTTCAGTAGACAAGTGTTGATAGTTGACGATTCGATGTCGATGTTTTTTTAGGTAGTTGCAAAAGTTTTCCGCTTGACCACGACTGCACAACTCAAACAACTTAATGGTTTCATCTATACGACCCTGCCATAACAATTTTTTCGCTTGTGCTAACCGCTTGTTAGACCCTCCTACTTTAGGGAGATTTTCAAGTAAATGAAACCAGTCTAAGATTTCTCGGCGATTGCCATCTGGATTAAATTTACCGATGATATTCCAAATCCCATCCTGTCCATCGCCTAAACAAGCCAGTAGGGAATTTAACCCACATTCCGCAGATGTGATTCATCTTACTGGTATTTTTGAAAAATCCAAGCCATCAAACTTTTTTTAGTCTAACTTTTTTGACTTTAATTTCTATTTTTTTTGAAAATTAGTAGACAATATCTCAAGTTGCATCCCGGTTGTTTTCAGTGACAATAATTTGCTCAATTATCGGACAATACATTCCAATAATCTAGAGGTTTTGCGACCATAATAATTATTATGTTTGTCAAAATTTATTGCTTGACAAGTATCTCAATTTGACTGCAAATTCCCTTGATTAAATAATCAGATAATATTGACGACAGACTGTTCCTAAACAAGAGAGGATTTTTCGATGTTCTACCGTTAAATTGCTCACTTGCTTGTGTCCATTGACTATTATCAAATGTACTGCCTGAAATACCTGAAATATCCAGCGCATAGTCGGTTTATTTGTTAATTTTTTCACCTGATTCTTGACCGAAATTCATGAGGATTCTAATTCTTGTCTTAGCTTTCTTTGTGCTAGGGTATCGACCAACAGACACAGTCCCATTATCATGGCAATTGCTTCTACTCTCTGAGGATTTTTTACGAAGACACTTGAAGTAAAAAACAACGGATCTTCAGGAATCTAAATCCTCTTTCTGTAGATTGTTGGGCTTTGTATTCTTTGAGTACGCTCTCATTACTCAATTCATTCTTGTCGATAATATTTGTTGCTAAAATAAATCTGCCTGCTTGAGTTTTTTCAGCTTCAATTACTTCTAATTTAGCCTCTAATTCACCTGTTACTCGATAATTTATTTGAGTGGGCATTGCAACTTACTGGGTCTACCTGATTGCTCATATTCGGCGGTTTTTTGATGCGGTTTTTTGATAGTAAATATTGTTGATTTTATGATATTTGAAGGAATTTGATAATTTTTCGAGCGCCATTTTAACATCGGGTTCACAAGCAAAATTTGGCTGGGATAGCTTGCATAGAGAGGTTGATGCTTTTTCTTTTTGTTTTTCTACTTGCTTATTTACTTGTTCAATACTTGATTTTTTCCTCGCTTCACTTTCTACGATTAACCACCTTTGCTTGACTTCTCCATAATCACTTTCTTTTTCTACCATTTTATATCCTGATATTTTACTGTCTGTCCATTGGTGAGCTTCGATATTTGATATTTTATCCTGAGCTATTTTTATAGTTAAAGGAACTCTAGTTATCCATTTCATTTCTCTCATAGCGATGAGATTATCTTTGGTATATAAGGCACTATCTGCTACATTTACCCCTTCAAAAGTCCAGGAGTTTTTGAATTCTTTTAATCGGTCTACAAACACACTTTTGTTATCGATATTTCCTGAATCTATTTTTAGATATAGCAATCCTAAATCAGTTTCAATAACTGGTTAACTGGTTCCCAAGCTCTGCCTGGGAACCGATGTAAGCGAGGCTCTGCCTCGGCTGCGACAATGGAGGCAGAGCCTCCGGATATGCGTTACCAGGCTCTGCCTGGTAACGAGTATAATCATTTAGGATTGCTATATAATGGTACATCTCCGTCTCCTGTACAAATCATGTCAACAATAAATTGCTTGAGGTCTGGTCGATGATCCCTCGAATATCCATGTTTGAGTTCTATGGTTTTTATGTCTGATTCCTGCTCAGATTCTTGAATTTTCACTTCTGACTCAATCTTGACTGAATTGACTCCTTTTTCTGACGGCTTTGCGTACTCCCCATGTACATACATTGAAGTTCCATCCAAATGAATGCTATTCATTTTTACTTGAGATTTTTCAGCAGCTTTTATAGCGATTGTTGTAAATAGTTGTGTTGTGCCTGCTGCATAATATTTGTCTAAGGCTCTGGCTAATCGGTCATCATTTAAATGTGATGGTAATACTCCTTCTCCAATCAGATGCTCTGTTGCTTTCCCGACAAAAAATTGTTCAAATAAGTATAAAGGGGCGCTCAAAAATCCTAATCCATTCAAAATCATTGCTTTCATTACTTGTCCGGGAGTTAGGATTTCTTTTCCTTTGATACCGATTTGTTTATTCACCAATTCTACCAGTTCCATTTCATCAATAATTCCGGCTATTATTCCTAAATGATCTATGTTGAGGACTTTTATTTCGACTGAGGCTGATTCATGATTTTTTACACCTGTGTTCCCGATTCTATTATATATTTTTGGCAATACTTGAGGCCGTTGCTATATGTTGATTTCATGGCTTTATGCCTTCAAATTTAAAACTATTAAATTTGTCTAAATATCTGCGGAATGTGGGATTTAACGGCTGACGATTGACATAATCAATCAAGACTTCATTTTCTTGAAAATATCCAGCATAAAAGCTCTCATGAAGCCGAACAGCTTTATAATCAAGCCAGTGACACCCCTCCCCTTTGGGTCTTCTAATCCGAACTTTCCCTCCGTCTACGCTGGTTTCTTTAACAGGGTAAGAGCATCTCAATCAAGCTTGACAAAAGGAGTTGAGAACAGTCATCATATAATCATTATTCATAGAACAATACTCCGGACAGTTTTTAAAGAGAGATGCGACGCCTACGGCAAGCAACGCTTACGCAATAAATCACAGAAGCGA
>NZ_JAUBVE010000007.1:0-137492 GCF_036705715.1 Microcoleus sp. AT3-D2
TTTTGCCCAAAAATAGCTCAAAACCTCTGCCTAGCATTTATGAGTATTTGTACTCATCGCAAAAGTGACACGCTCCCAAGCAGCTTTGATGGGATAATTTTTCTATTTGTTTGAATAAAGAGCGATATTCTTCGGATTCTGGTTTATATTTTCCTGCCAATTCTCCCCTACAGAAAAGGTTGTGAACGTCATCTAAGACGATTAAACAGCGATGGTTTTGTAAATACTTAATCAGCGGTAAGCGTTTTTGGTTTGTTGGGGATGAATCTTCTTTTTCGGAATGGCAAAAAAGCTGTATTAGGTTAGATTTAAATTTTTCTAGGGTGGGGAATTCGTCTAGTGTGTACCAAACTGCGTACTCAAACTCGTCTTTAATTTGTTGTACGAGTTGTACTGCTAGGGATGTTTTGCCGATACCGCTGATGCCGGTGAGGGTGATGAGGCGACAGCGTTGTTGTAGAATCCAGGTGGTGAGGGTTTGGAGTTCGGGAGTGCGATCGAAGAGATCGCCTAATTCTGGCATCTCGCTTAAATCTTGATGCGATGTTTCTTGATTTGATGGGTGTGAGTTTGGTATGCTTGGTGGGTGTCTGGATTCTCCACAGGCGTTAAAGATACCAATCCCTACAACGTCTTTTGCAAAATTCGAGACATTTGAAACTTGCCACCTCTCCATTGCCGATCGAAAATTTGTTTTATTAACATCTTCTCCCAACTCTTCTGAAAGTATTTGCCATAATTCCGATCCGATTTCCCTGATGCGACTTTCAGAACAGTCAAAATCTTTCGCTATTTCTTTGTATTTCTCGCGTTGTATAGTTCCCCGCAGTACCGCTGCTTGTAAATCGTCAAGGTGCTGACCTGTTTTCTCGAAAACTATGCGATCGGCGACATTTAACATTTCTTTAAGATTCATCTGGCAGGGAGATGCGAGAGTTTTGTGTATTGTAGCTCACAACTGCCAACATTTTCGTACATTTTCGTACATTTTATTACCTTTTTGTACAAAATTAGATTAAACAGAGTGAAATTGGCGACAAAGTGGCGACAAAATAGAACATTTTTTTGGTAGACAAACGTTGAACATATAAAACAGAATAGAATAAGTATTTAAGAATAAATTCCTGCGTATTCTGTAAATAACGGATGGTTAGACATCAAAGTTTATAAGGTATCCAGGGTTGTCACAACAAGTATATGGAGGTAAGTGTCATGGAAATTGTGCAATTAGTATTCTACTTCGTTCTGGGTCTTCTCGCTCTCGCGGTTGGTATTTATTTCATTTTTTCTCCGTTTGCTTTGATTATTGGGTTATTTAACCCCCGTATAGTTCTTGACGATAAGAAACCGCAAACTCGAATGAGAGTTTTAAAACGTTATGGCGTTACCAGCGTTATTATTTTTGGGATTGGTTTGGGTACATTATCTTCTGCTGCCGCTGAAGATAGCGCCTATAGGACAGACTATTCCGTCTCTTCTACAACATCCAGCTATGCACCCAAAATTCAAGAAACTATCCTAGCTTCGACACCTGTTGAAACAGAAACTTGGATTAATGTGAGAGGTAATCGGGCGGTTCAAGTAGATAGTATTGAAACAATAGATCGCATTGCTCCTAATAATAGTTTTTTCAAGCCAGTAGAAGCACAAGGCGGTCAACTTGTTATGGTTGAGCTAAAAATTAAAAACACAGGACAAGAATCTGGTAGTATGGCATGGTCTAATTACCAGTTGATTGATAGCCTGGGGCGGAAATATGACGAGATTAAGGACTTCTCAGAAACCTTAACTATTAAGGAATGGCTTAAGGGAAATGGCAGAGAAGAGTCTAGTAATCAGTTATTTCCAGGACAAATTATCGAGGCTGTTAAAATATTTCGCGTCGCCAGTGATGCTGCGGATTTTAAATTAACAGTTAATGGTAAGCAGATCGCCATTAACTAGCTTGCTTTTTTCGTAGCCCAAATGCTAATTGGACTCAGCCAAAGTTCAGTATTAGGATCGGCGATCGCGGTTTGAAGTTGAAGCGATAGGCGTTGATCGCCGAGTAAATACCAAAGCCAAATGTGGGTATCGAGTAAAAGTTTCATTCCAAAACTTCGCACAGTTAGGCGACAGGAGCAATTAAATCTCCTAATATTTCACCGCTTCCTTTCATTGTGCCAAACACGGGGCGTGGGGTTTGGGTAGTGGCAGGATAGATAATCACTAATGGTTTCCCTTCATGGATGATGGTGAGGGGGGTTTTGGTACGTTCGACCTCTATAAATAGAGTCTGGAGGCTTTGGGGTAATTCAGTCGTGGTAATTTGTGCCATTTGTTCACCTTTCACAATCTTATTCTATTACTATGATAAGGCGAGGATTAGACGGAAAGCGATGCTTGAGTGAAAAAAGAGCGATCGCCCCTCACACCAAATACCAAACACTGCGATGATTGTACAGAGTGCGATCGCACATAATCATCATCCCTAATTTGCGATCGACCTCCGGCATCAATTCTCAACAAAGCATCCGGCTGAAATTCGTTATCTGCGTCCAAGCGCACAGTAGCATGGTCGCCCAATTCCACCCCAGCCAACGTAGAATTTGATTGTGTGGTTCGCCGTGACTTCTGAATCTTACCGATGATGCCACAGAAAATATTTTTTCACTCTATTGAGTTAGCGATAAAAATTCAAGCAAACATAGCATCGCGGGGGCGAGTTTGACCGCACTAAACTAGCTCCTTCAAATTCTAACAAATCCGCCCCTTAAACCTTCTGCTTCTTCCTTCGCGTCCTTCGCGTCTTCGCGGTTCATTTCTAACGCAAATACTCAATCCAAGCCGGCAAAACCTCCGGCGAACCGTACCACTTCCCCGGAGAACGAGGCGAATGCCAAACCCCCTCCAACACCAGATTTTCGGCCCCATCCAAAACAGCAGCTTCCACCGGCGTAATTCCATCTCCCCAAGTTTCGCCCTTCCCCACAGTCAATTCGTAACTTTTATAAGCCAGCCAAGTCCCAAAACCGCGCTTGCCAAAAACAGCCTTCCCAGCAGCGCACACGTAGCGCACCTGCGGGTGAAAAGCCCCCGGATAGTGAATTTTGACAAAATCTAGATTTTTGCGCGTCCAGCGCTCTTGAGAGACGTGCGGCGTGCCTAAAGTGATTAAAGTATTCACATAAGGGTGAGCTTCCCACAAACCCGCATCCTCAAGCACGTCGCCGTGAATCGTGTAAGGCTTTTCGCCCAAATAGATGCGAGAAATCCAGCCGCCGGCGGAATGACCGACGAGATTGATCTGGGGAACCCCGTATTGCTGTAACATTTGTTTGACCGTGCGATCGAGCTGTCGCAAAATTGGCACCATCGACCGCCCACCAAAAGTCGGCAACCAATCTCCCTTGCCCAGAGGCACTGTTACTGTTGGAAAACCTCGATCGACCAAAGACTTTTCTAATTCGCGATAGTCGGAAGCAGCAGCAAAATATCCTGGTAAAATCACGGTTGGTAATGGCATTGTCAATTTTAGATTTTAGATTGTAGATTTTAGATTTTGCGGCCGGAGTGCTACGATCTGTTTTTCAAGTTCAAAGACACTTGCCGAAGCATCCTTTGGATTGCTAACATCTGCCGCTCCTTTAACCTTTTGCTTAGGGAATATCTACTTCTATGGCTCGCGAGCCGATTCAAACATGGTATTTTACCCTAGTTGTCGTTCACTTAGAAGACCGTTTTCTACTGGTACAAGAGCGCAAGTACGAGCAGCAGTGGTATCTCCCAGCAGGGCGAGTGGAAAAAGGGGAGACTTTGCTCGAAGCTGCTATGCGTAATACCTTTGAGGAAGCGGGCATTTCCATCATCGTTGAGGGAATTCTCCGGGTAGAGCACACAGTGATGCCTAGGGGCAATGTGCGCCTCCGAGTCATTTTTGTGGCTCGTCCACAAGATAAGACGCCGCCCAAGAGTAAGCCGGATGAGCATACTTTGTGCGCGGGCTGGTATTCTCTCAAGGAATTAGACCAGTTGTCGTTGCGGGGAGAGGAAGTTCGAGAAATGTTTCAATATATGGCAAGCGGCGCTCCAATTTATCCCATCGACTTGCTCACCATCGAGGGAGCTCCTTTTAAAAATTACCGCTATCGCTGGTGAATCCATCGATTTTGGATTTTGGATTTTGGATTGAGTAATTACTTCCACGGATGAATCCGGTTGTGTAACCGAATTGGAAACAGGGGTCGATCCGTTCGCTCGATCGTGTTTAATGAATTAGTGGCGCTCCAGATCCCGAAAAAAGACGGTATAGCAGCGGCGCAGTCTGTTTTCTCCATCGCCCCAGTCCGGCCCGTCTGACGCCCCGCTCACCATTCTCAACAATATCTGAGAAACCGCGTATAGGATTCGGCCAAAGGCAGTAGGCAAGAAAAACAATGGTTTCAGCAATTAACAACGTCCTCACCCTATTGGCGGTTGCTATAACAGCGTTGAACCAGCCCAAAAACCCGGTTTCTCGGCTTGAGTGCTGGATGTGAGGGTCGCGAAATCTTAATAAAAGTCGATCGGGCAATTTCGATACCGACCGTGCTAAAATTATACCTTTGAATTCCCAACCTCTCCTCATTAAAACGAATTCACACTCAATCACAACCACAACAATATAAATTACCAATCCCCCAATCTAAAATCTAACCATCCCCCAATCCCCCAATCTAAAATCTAAAATCTAACCATCTCCTAATCCCCCAATCTAAAATCTAAAATCTAAAATCTAAAATTTAAATGACTGACTCTTCCTCCCTAGCCAACACCCTCTCCGAACCGCTGCGCCAGCCTTTTTGGTGGGCAGCCCTAGCTTCTGTCAGCCTGCACGGAGTCCTCGGAGTAAGCGCCCCGACGCTCTCAAACATATTTTATGGTGGAAATTCCTCAAAAAATATCCCCGGTTCTGTCGGCTTAGTAGAACTAACTCCTGCAGAAGCCGGCCGCCTGCCACAAACCATACCACCGAAACCGTCAAATACGCGATTTACGCCATTTTCGATCGCACCAGTTCCTCTTCGACCAGGGCCAAAGTTAGCTCCGCCCTTGCCCCCCCCACCTGATACCATCAACTTGCCCGCCATGCCGCCGGGAATGCCCCCTCCTGGATTCTTTTCCCCTCTGCCTCCTTCCCCTCTCCCGCCATTCACGGCCCCAATAGCCCCGCCACCTCCCAAGACTCAATCCCCAACAGTCAGAGCCCCCTCCCAGCCAATACCTACTTTCGTCCCACCCGTACCTCCCAGCGGTTTCCTTTTCCCACCCTTACCTGGTAATTTTGATCGCAATATCCCGCCACCACCATCGCTGCCAGAAGCGCCCCCGCTTCCAGGCGGCGGCTCGGAAGACGAAGCAGAGGCGCTCAAAAGGATTATAGCCAGTAGAGGCGGACTCCCACTATTTCCAGACGGAGCTCCAGTCTTTACCCCGGAATTCCCAATTGGCAGGAATGTCGGACCCGATGGAGTACCAAAATTGACTCAAAAAGATCCCAATAAAAGGAATCTCATCGCAGAAACTCCCGAAGAAAGAATCAGGAGGCAACAATTTGAAGAAGGACAGCGACAGCTAGGACAGCCCGGACAACCCGGTTCAAACTCATCCACCGACACAGCGGCACAGCAAACTGCGTTTGTAACTAACTATCGTGCTTTGTTTGACAGATTCCAAAAGGCTTATCCTGACTTGGAAATGACGGGATCGACTCCTGTGAATGTCCCTTATCCCGTAACAGCTTGCTCGCAAAAACTCCAAGGAACTGCTGTTTTTGGAGCAGTTGTCAGCCCTCAAGGCTTGCTCAAGGCCGAGCCACAGCCGATCGTCCCCACGGGTTACGGTATTCTCGATAATGCGGCTAAAATTGCGATTATTAGCCCTTCTCTAACATTTGAAGCAGCCACCACGCACAAGCTTTACCAACTGGCTGTCGAGTTTAAGTACGACGAAAAAGTTTGCAGTGGCATTCCTGTCACCCCAACCAGGCCCAACCCACCAGGTCAGCAGCAGCCAGCGCCCGCCCCCACAGCGCCCAGCAGACCAACAGGCCAGCCGCCCTCCCCAGCGCCTACAGAAGTGAAACCGCAGTTTGAGAAGCCGCCGGCCCCTTCAAACAAACCGCAGCCAGGGGATCAACCGTCGCCGCCCGCACCCAAGCCTGCGGCTCAACCTTCGCCCTCGCCTGAACCGAAGCCAGCCGCGGAACAGTCGCCTTCTCCTCAACCGCAGCCCGCCGAAGAGTCCCCGCAGCCGGAAGCAGCGCCATCTCCTGCCGCCGAAGAGTCTCCGCAGCCGGAAGCAGCGCCATCTCCTGCCGCCGAAGAGTCCCCGCAGCCCGAAGCTGCACCATCTCCGGCCCCGGAAGTGTCGCCATCTCCTGCAGCCGAAGTGTCGCCATCTCCTGCAGCCGAAGTGTCGCCGTCACCATCCCCGGAAGTGTCGCCGTCACCCTCGCCGGAAGCTGCGCCATCTCCTGCGGCTACCGAAAATTAATTGGGCGTCGGTAATTGGTAATCCGGTATGGGAATAGGTAATATCCAATCTGCTTGCTTCACTATTGTGAGTTAGTAGTTAGTAGGGTGCGTTAGCTTGAATATTTGTTGCTTTTCAAACTAATCTGTACTTGCTGACTTACCCTACTTTCTCCACTAAGAATGAAGTAGTTTTTTGTCCGGCAGAGCAAGCTTTGGATGATTGAATTTTTGAGTAAAAAGCTAATTACATATTCCCCTTAACCTCTCAATTGTATTGAACTTTATACATTTGAAATAAGTCGCCGCTTTGCTTTTTTACTACCTTAGCGCCCGCAGCTTTAATCATTTTTTCCCAATCTTCTATTGTCTCTAAAAATACTTCGCCGGCTCTATAAGTTTCCAAAATTGCCCAATCTTCTGCTAAAGGAGCATCAGGGCTGAGGACATCAAAAACAAAATGACCGCCCGGTTTGAGTACCCGCTTTACTTCTCCCATGACAATACTCCAATAGTCTATGGGATAGTAACAGCTAAAGCCTGTAGCGAGGCATAAATCGAACTGAGCCTCCTCGTAATTTAACTGGTGAGCGGGGGCCCATTCTACGCCTTTGAACAGCTTAGAATTGAGCTGAGGGCCGCGAGCGTTTAAGGCGTCTCGCGCTGCGCTGCTGATTTCTTGACCGTAAAAATAGGCTTCCCAATCCCGCCAAGGGTAGATCAGAAAGCTGACTCCGCAGCCTATGTCTAAACAGCGCTGATTTTTTTGAGGTTTGGCAATTTTCCAGAAGGGAGAAACTGTTTTTGCTTGGAGAGTTCCTGCAACTGATTCCAGGAAAATTGGCATTGCTTCGACTTCTTCGGGTAAGGCGAAAGCTTCTCCTCGGTATTCGCGATCGAACCGGGCAGCAACCTGCGATAGTAAAACTTGCCAGCTATCTGATTTGCCTTTGGCAAACCAAGTTTGCTCCTGGCCCGCGACTGGGCGTTCGGACTTTTTAGACATTCTTGAATTACCTTTTAGAAGCTTTGAGAGCTTTTGTAAAGTTTTGGCGGTAAGGCTTATTAAAAATTAACGCGGGCCAGAGCAGGGAGAGCTTCAGGCGATTTGCAAAACTTCGATCGAAGTTAGTGCGATCGAAACCATTCCAAAATTTCCAAATACCGCCACCGTAAGCGATCAGCAATGCCAAGCTAATTAACGTACTCATTTAAAAAACCCCTAAGCAATGGATAGGATTTTGGGTCAGCTAGTCAAAGCGCTACCCTTAATCTATCATTTATCAGACGCCAAGGCGCAGCGATAGCTGTAGTAATTCCACCTTCAGAAAGAGACTGCAAAATCCCCGCTGGCCACAAACTTAAAAATAACACCCCCGAAATAGCTTTCACCGAGCAAGCAAGAAGGGACTTCTGCCAAAAGTCGAGGATTCTGAGGACTTATACCATTTTAGATGGAAGAATTAAAGAATTGGTAATGACTGATGAGAGAAGGGTTCCGAGCACGGGCCTATAGTTGCATTCTGTTTTTTAACTGGTATTGTAAAACTTTATTGACTTTATGGCCATTAATAGCCATTTCTAGTATAGCATAGTCAAAATGACGGTACAACAATGCAGCTAGTTGAAAAGCACATTATCGATCGAACCCACTGGCTATACAAGCAGCTAGATAATTTGTGCTTTCTCTCGAAGAATCTTTTCAACTACGCTAACTACCTAATCAGACAAAAATTTATCATCTCAGGAGAATACCTCGACTATTACAAAATACAGAAACTATGTCAGGGAACGACTGACTATCTAGCATTACCAGCCAAAGTATCTCAGCAAGTATTATTGAGATTAAATGAAAGCTGGCAATCATTTTTTGAAGCTACCAAGGAATATGCCATCCATCCAGAGAAATTCAAAGCCCGACCAAAAATACCCAAGTACAAACACAAAACATTAGGCAGAAATGTCCTGACTTACACCGCTCAATCCATCAGTAAAGAATGGCTCAAGAAAGGAATCATCAATCTCTCGAAAACCCAGATATTTCTGACTACTAAAGTTAGGGTCGTAAATCAAGTCAGAATCGTCCCAAAAACTTACCATTACTCGATGGAGGTAGTTTATGAACCCAAGGATGTAAGTCAATCATCATCAGGTAGAGAAGGGATAGCAGGAATTGATATGGGGCTCAATAATTTAGCGACAATTACATCCAATCAAAAAGGGTGGGTTCCGCTGATAATAAATGGCAAACCCCTCAAATCAATCAATGCTTACTATCACAAAAATAAGACAGTGTTTCAGTCATACTTGAAGGGGGAAAGAAAGACATCAATCAAAATTGAACAATTAACTCACAAGCGGAATGTAAAAGTAGATAATTACCTGCATAATGCAAGTCGATTCATCATCAATCATCTGGTAGCTAACCGAATCGGGACACTGGTGATTGGTAAAAACGATAACTGGAAACAGGGAATAAATCTCGGCAAGCGGAATAATCAGAACTTCGTAGCCATACCTCATGCAAGGTTTATTGAAATGCTAACTTATAAAGCGCAGTTAACAGGAATCGTTGTGAAGGTTATTGAAGAAAGTTACACTTCAAAGTGTTCTTTTTTAGATAATGAACCTTGTGTCAAGCATTCGGAGTATAAAGGTAAACGCATTAAGCGAGGGTTGTTTCGTGCTGGTGACGGCAGACTGATTAATGCGGATGTCAATGGCAGCGCTAACATTGTCAAAAAAGCATTTCCCAACGCTTTTGCCGAGGGAATACAGGGCGTGGTAGTACGTCCGGTGAGGGTCACACCTTACAAAATGGTTGTCCGAGGCAAGTGTAATATTTGCCTATAAAACCTGTAACTATTACCCAACATCCCCTACAAATCCGAGCTCGACCGGGGGATTGGTGCGATGCCGCAAGTTCTAATTCGGTTGAAATCGGTTGCTGTTGGGGGACGGCCAAGCCCAACGGGATTTCACAGACGTGTCACTACTCGAAGATAATTAACTAAGAACTGATAGCTCGCGGCCGACGAATTACAGCAGGCAAACTTTTTCTAGCGGACAATAGCGGTAGAGAGCTTTTTAAGCAAGGAGGATTTTATGCGTGCAGTGCTGATGGCTGGGGGATCGGGAACTAGGCTCAGACCCCTGACGTGCGATTTGCCCAAACCGATGGTGCCGATTCTCAATCGCCCGATCGCAGAACACATTATTAATTTGCTAAAAAGGCATCAGATTACGGAAATTATTGCGACGCTGCACTACCTTCCCGATGTCATGCGTGAATATTTTACTGACGGGGCAGAGTTTGGCGTTCAAATGACTTACGCTGTGGAGGAAGACCAACCGCTGGGTACGGCTGGTTGCGTCAAAAATATTGCTGAACTGCTCGATCGCACTTTTCTGGTCATCAGCGGCGACAGCATCACAGACTTCGACTTAACCGCAGCGATCAAATTTCACCGTAGCCAGCAATCCAAAGCCACGTTAATTTTAACTCGCGTTCCCAACCCGATGGAATTCGGGGTCGTGATTACCGAGGAAAATTACCGCATCAGTCGCTTTCTGGAAAAGCCTTCTAGCAGCGAAATTTTCTCCGATACTATCAATACCGGCATTTATATTTTAGAACCCGAAGTCTTGGATTACTTGCCGGTAAATCAGGAGTGCGACTTCTCGAAAGACTTGTTTCCCCTGCTACTGGAAAAAAACGAGCCGATGTACGGCTACATCGCCGAGGGTTACTGGTGCGATGTCGGCCAGCTAGATGTTTACCGGGAATCTCAGTACGACGCGCTGCGGGGAAAGGTCAAACTGGATTTGAGCTACTACAACGAAGTTCGATCGGGAGTTTGGGTAGGTCAGAATACTTTTATTGACGATAGCGCGATCATCGAAGTACCGGCCATGATCGGCAACAATTGCCGAATTGGAGCCCGAGTTAAACTCGATGCCGGTACAGTGCTCGGAGATAACGTGACTGTCGGGGCGGACGCTAATCTCAAACGTCCCATCGTCTGGAACGGAGCAATTATCGGTGAAGACGCTCATCTTAGGGCCTGCGTGATTTGCCGGAGCACCCGCGTAGACAGGCGCGCTCACGTCCTCGAAGGTGCTGTCGTCGGTTCAATGTCCATCGTGGGAGAAGAAGCACAAGTGGGGCCAAGCGTGCGTGTCTGGCCGAGCAAAAATATTGAATCCGGCGCTCTGTTAAATCAAAATTTAATTTGGGGAGAACAAGCTAAGCGGAATTTGTTCGGTCAGCGTGGCGTTCAAGGACTGGCAAATGTGGATGTTACCCCGGAATTTGCAGTGAAATTGGGTGCGGCTTATGGCTCGACTTTGAAACCGGGGACTGCGGTATCGGTTTCTCGTGACCAGCGCAGCATTTCGCGGATGGTTTCGAGGTCTTTGATTGCGGGTTTGATGTCGGTGGGAATTAATGTGGTCAATTTGGAATCGACGGCAATTCCGATCGCGCGCACGGTTTCGTCTACGCTGTCGATTGCTGGCGGCATTCACGTTCGCATTTCGCCCGATCGCTCCGACCACATTTTAATTGAATTCTTCGATATCAAAGGCATCAATATTACTAAAGGAGCTGAGAAAAAAATCGAGGGGGCTTATTTTAAGGAAGATTTGCGGCGAGCTCTAATTCCCGAAATTGGAGAGATGACGTACTTTAACCAAGCTCTCGATGTTTACAACCGCATTTTTGAGCGGCAGATGAATGTTGAGGCGATACGCTACAGCAATTCTAAGGTGGTAATCGATTACGTTTACGCGGTTTCTGGAGCAATTTTGCCCCAAATGCTCGCCAAGTTCGGCTGCGATGCGGTTGTTCTCAATGCCAGTCTCAAGCAGACTTCTCTAAGCAACGGAGAACGGGAATATTTGCTCGACCAACTCGGCCGGGTGGTGAAAGCACTCAGCGCTAATTTTGGAGTGCAGGTATCGGCTAACGGCGAACAGCTCATTTTGGTAGATGAGTCTGGCATAGCAATTCGCGGGGAAATGCTGACGGCGTTGATGGTAAATTTAATGCTGACTTCTCATCCCAAAGGTACAGTAGTAGTGCCGGTTCATGCGTCGTCTGCGGTGGAGGCGATCGCCCGACGCTATCAAAGCAAGGTAATCCGCACGAAGGCGAACCCAACTGCTTTGATGGAAGCCGCTAACAGGAACCCGAATGTGGTTTTGGGCGGCAGCGGCCTTATGGGTTTTATTTTCCCGCAATTGCATCCCGGATTTGACGGGATGTTCTGCATTGCTAAAGTGATAGAAATGATGACGATTCAGGAGCGATCGCTCGGACAGATCAAGGCGGAACTTCCCCGCATCACCCACCGCAGTTACAGCGTCCGCTGTCCTTGGACTATCAAGGGTTCGCTGATGCGACATTTAGTAGAAACTCATTCGCCCGATCGTTTAGAATTATTAGATGGAGTGAAGATTTTTAACTACAGCGACGACAATTGGGTATTAGTTTTACCCGATGCAAGTGAACCGACGGTTCATATCTTCGCCAACAGTGAGGATCGAGATTGGGTATCTGAAACGTTGAAGGAGTACCGCGCCCTCGTTCACGATTTTGTCAGTCAAGCCGAGGCGGCAGTTCTCCAAGATAAATTTGGTAACGTGTAATCCGTAATCGGGCATTGGGCATTGGGCATTGGCAATGGGGAATTGGTAATGCGAAAGTAAAAAAATAAAATGCGTTATTTTAAGTTTTACCTTTTTACTTGAAAGTTCATGCCCAATTCCCAATCCCGAAGTCCCTGCGCGGGCCAATTCCCAATTCCCGATGCCCAATTCCCGATGCCCAATTCCCAATTCCCAATTCCCAATTCCCAATTACGCATAGATAACAGATGAATAGCTGCATTTTGATGGCGGAAATAATTCAACAACCGCAACTACGTTATACTCCTGACAATCAACTTCAAATCGCTGAGATGCTGGTGCAGTTTCCTGGCCCAAAACCTGAAGATCCGCCCGAACATTTGAAAGTGATAGGATGGGGAAATTTTGCTCAAGAAATTCACGAGAAATATCACGAGGGCGATCGCGTGATTATTGAGGGGCGGCTGAGCATGAATACGATCGAAAGAGATGGTATTAAAGAAAAGCGCGCTGAACTGACAGCTCAAAGGATTTACAGTGTCGGGGCTGATGCCATGAGTTCGGCTCCTGCTGCTAGAACCGCCCCGGAACCGGCTCAAATTCGCGACACCGCCCCGGCTAATGTGCCGAGCAATGTAGTACCTTTAGGCTCGCGGAACCGCAGTTCTAACAGCGCTCCAAGCGGCCCTAATCGCACGTCTAGTTCGGATTGGAACTCGCATCAGTCTTCAAATTCTGAGTCCGATCGCCAGTCGGGTTCGTCTAACGAACCGGAAAATCCCGATTACGATCCGATTCCATTTTAAAAATTAGGGTGCATCACTTTACAACTGGACTGTTCGATTGAAAGTGACGCACCTTAATTTAAGGGCGATTCCCTACGGGATAGCTTCGCACGCGCGTACTTCAGGAAAAAAAGGGCGATCCTCTTCGAGGGCTGCGCTAACGAATTTGGCCCAACTACGAGCTAAATTGCAAATTTTACAGCTCGATCGTCACAATTTTTTTCTTGCTTTTTTCGTCGCGCAGCACGACTGTATTGTAGGGTGATGTATCCGTTCCCAGTGGAATTGGCAGCTTAAAGCTGCTGCTATTATGCTTAAGTTCGCCTAAATCAATGCTTTTCGTTATATTGCCATCTGTTGCCAGATAAGCGGTAAGTTCGCCTTTATAATCTTCAATCAAAAAGTCTCTGAAGAAAACGACTTCCCCACCCTCGGTATCATCGATAGCAAGGATGACCGTACCGCTAAACGTTGCGCCTTTTTGTTCTTCATCAACCGTCGCCATTTTAATTTCCGAGGGGTCTTGACCGGACATATCTGGCATAAATTTTTTCTCCTGAGTAAAGCGCAATAATTAACAAGAAGCTTACCTGACGCTAGGGGCGATCGCAAAACTCTTAGGACGTATTTCTGCATCGGTCTTGCTTCTCTCTAAGGTTAGAGAAGCAGGCGATGCAGAATTATACCACCAATCCTGTCAATTCTTGAGTCAGTAAGTACAGACGGTTAAAATGCTCTCTATAATACCCAAGTCTCGCAAACACCGCCGCGTTAATTCGATTCGATATTTAGCATCCTTACTGTTGAGTTTTTAAGTGATTGGGTGGAGAATTAAGCCTGATGTTTTTGGTAATTTAAGAGCGATCGCACTGCGATTATTAGCAGTAAGGTTGACAGCGACGCACCCTACACCTTTGATCGCACAATTTCCACTGCAAAAACGCGAGCAAACTCAGCGACAAGGATCGATCGCACTTGATCGACCTCAATTCCGGGGATAAACTGCTCTAAACTTCCAACAGGTCGATCGGGAATCCCGCAAGGTACAATTTGCCCAAAACCGGCGAGATCCGGACAAACATTTAAAGCAAAACCGTGCATCGTAATCCAGCGGCTGACTTTAATGCCGATCGCACCTACCTTGCACCCATCCACCCAAACCCCAGTCATACCGGGAACCCGCAAACCCTTCAACCCCAAAACTTCCAGCACCCCCAGCAGCACTTCCTCCAACTGCCGCAAATACCAGTGCAAATCTTGTTGGTGACGGCGCAAGTTTAAAATCGGATAGCCCACCAATTGGCCCGGACAGTGGTAAGTCACCTCGCCGCCCCGCTCAACTCGGTGCAGTTCCGGGCCAGTTTGGCTTGGGTCAAATTTCAGAAATTCCAACTTTGCTCCCATTCCCAAAGTGTAAACCGGCGGATGTTCCAGCAAAATCAGGACATCTGGCAAATCTGGCTTGTCGCGGCGTTCTTGCACGAGTTTTTGCTGAATTTCCCAAGCTTGGGAGTAGGGCACAAGTCCCCAATCGAGGAGCAAGCAAGGTTGTGCATTTAGTGGTTGATGGATTATTAGAGGAGAAACCATGCAAAAAATCAATAGTATTTTTACGGAATATTGGCCCAGCTTAAATCAAGAATTGTCAACATATAATAAAAGATTTGGAAGATAAGTGTTTTCCAGAATACATAGTGCTACTGTATAAAATATACCCAAGTTACAGAAGGGAGGGAGCTCTATGAAGCTTGTTATCCAGGGTAAAAATATAGAAATCACCGATGCGATTCGCGAGTACGTCAATCAAAAGGTTGAAAAGGCAGTTAGCCATTTTCAAACTTTGACGACAGAAGTGGACATACATCTATCGGTGGCTCGTAACCCCAGGATCAATCCTAAGCAGACTGCTGAGGTGACAATTTATGCTAACGGCAGCGTGATTCGGGCTGAGGAAAGCACGGAAAGCCTGTATGCAAGCATAGATTTGGTTGCCGACAAGATAGCTCGTCAACTGCGGAAATTTAAGGAAAAACGTCACGACAACAAAATCCAGAGTAGTGCCAAAACGGTTACGGTAGTTGAGGAACATCCTGTAGTAGCGGATCTGATTGGCGATCGAACTCCCGAACTTCCTGCTGAGGTGGTACGGACTAAGTATTTTGCTATGCCTCCAATGACTGTGCAACAAGCTTTGGAACAATTGCAGATTATCGATCACGATTTCTATATGTTCCGTAATGCGGAAACAGACGAAATTAACGTACTCTACGAACGCAAGACTCACGGTGGCTATGGAGTTATCCAACCCCGCCACAGCAACGGTAACGGTAATAGCAAAAATGGCAAAACTGCCGAAAGCGCTACATCTGAAAAATCGAGCGTTGCGAAAAGCTAGATAATTGCTGAGTGCTAATTGTTAATGGCTGCAAGCCGTTAGCAAAAAAGGACTAAAGTCCTTACTACGAACCACGAGTTTTTAGTAAGGACTTTAGTCCTTTCTTGGTTTGGATTTTTAGGGAGCATCTCAGTTTGGCAAAAAGCATTTTTTTATTATAGTGCGAGCGTCCTCCCTCGCACTGTAAATGCAAAACTGAGATGCTCCCAACTAATTGAATGGAAACTGCACAACCATGAGCCATGCCCACTACCACCTGAGCTGCCTTGTCCCCACTCGCTGGGAAAACTAATTGAATGGAAACATCAACCATAAAACGAAGGAAACTATCATGCCTCTTAATACCTCTCGTTCCGCTTTTCCTCCTCGCAATCAAGCAGTGGCTCCTAAGAAGGCCACTTCTGGCTGTATTAAAGTCAAGCTACTTCAACGTGCCAAGATTGGTGAAAACGGAGAAGTGGACCCACGGCAACGTACACAAGGACGCAATGGCTATCCTGCTACACAACGCCAAGCAGTCTTAATGAACCTAGTAGGCGTTGAGGTCAATGGGGTAATGTATCCTGACCCCAATGGTAAAGCATCCTTGCCTCCACTGAACTCACAAGATTTCAAGGAACTGATGGCTACACCATGCGGTCTGTACGTTGAGTCGTTGTTCGGTGCTGATATCAAACGTCTGCGTGCAGATATGGTTGCAGGTCTACAGCTCCCTATTACAATAGCGGACTTCGACAAAGCTGTAGCTGCCAATCGCCTCAGCACTGCTCTAGCTACAGCTAAGCCCATACTGTCCCAACTGGGATATATCACTATCCAGCAATGGACTATCGGTGATATTCTGTGGGGCTCCAAGTCTATGAGCATCAGCTTCTTAAGCGAAGCTGAAGGCGATGCTTTCGTAGCCGGGTTCAGGGCTCTACGGGTAGCTGTCGGGTTTGAGAGTGTGGCACTAGAAGCACACATCTCTCCAAAGATGTCTGTCAACGACTTGACGGTAAACGGCATACTAACTCCCAGCTACCGACCTGAAGAAGTCTACTTCAACTGGGTAGCTGTAGAAGGAGCAATGGGCCGCCAGGTCTACACCCTAGACCCTGCCAAAGCTATCAGTGGTGCTAACTACGTCCTGAATACTACCTCTGCAGCCAATGCACAAGACCTAGCCCGTCGCTCGGCATCTGCCGTCCCCACTCGCAGGGGAAACTACTTGAATGGAAACGATGAATTGTAACGAGCTAAAAATAAACGGATTCGATCTCTCCCCACTCGCTGGGGAAACTAATTGAATGGAAACAAATCGCGAATTAACTTGCTGTAATGCGACAATTTTTCTCCCTACTCGCTGGGAAAACTAATTGAATGCAAACCTAAAAAAGCAGCCCAGGTTTACATCTTGACTGCTTTCACTTTTCCCATTCAGCAGAAAACTACACTCCTGGACGCATTCATATCAAAGAAACCGGGTTTTTTACCTAATATGTGGGTGACAACGAATGATTTTCGTAAAAAAACCCGGTTTCTGACTCAATACGGTTCAGTTAAGACCGTCCGGTCAATAAAACGATATGAAAAATAGACTCTGCGATTGCTTCGTTCCTCGCAATGACAATTACTAACTGAACCGTATTGGTTTCTGACTACCCCGCGTCAGTCTCAATAACAAGCAAAAAAAAGCGGGTTCAACCGCCGAATTCGATCGCCATAATTGCCAATCCACCTAACTTTTAATAGCTTCCAAAGTTTTGAGTGCTTCTGCAACGTGTGCTTTGAAGTCTAACATGGAGTCGAAAATATGCTTGACAACGCCTTCTTTGTCAATGACATAAGTTACTCTACCGGGCATAATCCACAGGGTAGCTGGAACTCCGTATAATTGCCGCACTTTATTCCCCGTATCACTCAGCAGTGTAAAAGGTAACTGATATTTGGTGGCGAATTTCTCGTGAGACTGCTGCGAATCATCGCTAATTCCTATGACTTCTGCACCTGCGTCTTTGAAGACTTCGTAGCTATCTCGAAAAGCGCAAGCTTGGGTGGTGCATCCGGGTGTGTCGTCTTTGGGATAAAAGTAGACTATGACATTTTTTTTACCTTTAAAATCTTTGAGGCTGACTGATGTGCCAGTTTGAGATGGTAAGGTAAAATCGGGTGCGGTGTCTCCTACTTTGACTGTCATGTTTTTTTAACTTAGTAGAGCTGTTTGCGTGAAAATTTAACTTTTGTTATTGTACTGTTTTTTGTGACCAATAGTTCGCAGTTGCGATCGCCCGCTTCGGTATCATCCCATTTTTGCTTTCTCGCAATCCTCAAAAAAACCTTTTTTACCAAATCTCGATGCAGCCGACGATTCGCAGTTACGCGGATTAATTGAAGAGGCTTTTTTGAAGCGCCCATCCACAGGGATTAACGAAGATTCTGATTAACAATGGGATGGGCGGCGCTGAAGCGTTACTACTGAGATGCTGCACCATTCTCAATAAGCTTTTTATGAACAGGCAAGATGCCTGTTCCACAAGAAAATTCACTCTTTGTGGAACAGGCATCTTGCCTGTTAAGGGCCTGTTCCACAAGAAAATTCACTCTTTGTGGAACAGGCATCTTGCCTGTTAAGGGCCTGTTCCACAAGAAAATTCACTCTTTGTGGAACAGGCATCTTGCCTGTTCTTGAGAATGGTGCAAAATGTGAGTTACTACAAAGTTAGTTGTTATCGGCCTTTAGTTAAATTTTTTAATTCCCGCCAGATTGGAGGAATTTGACCGGAGTGTGTGCGTGGCTGGGTGAGGATTCCTTGAGTGGGACTGAACAGCAATGATAGCACAAATAATCCCGATGCAACTAAAACTATTGCAGGGCCGGATGGCAAGTTATAGAAGTAGCTGAGATACATTCCGCTAATGCTGGAAATAACTCCGATTATTGCGCCTAAAATCATTACTTGGTGCAGACGAGTGACTAGGAGATAGGCGGTACTTGCGGGTGTAATTAATAGGGACAAGACTAGCACTACGCCAACGGCTTTGAGGCTGGCAACTATTGTCAGGGCGATGAGTACCATCAGTCCGAAGTTGAGCAGGTTTACTGGCAAACCTGTTGCTTGCGCTCCTAATGGATCGAATGTGTAAAATAGCAGTTCTTTGTAAAAGAATACTACAACTAATAAGACTACGGCGACTATGACGGCTGTGTCGATCGCATCTTGGACAGTAACGCCGAGGATGTTGCCGAAAAGAAAGTGGTTGAGGTCGATTTTGTTGTCTTTTTGGACGATCGTAATTAAGGTGATGCCGAGGGCGAAGAATGCGGAAAATACGATGCCCATTGCGGCGTCTTCTTTGATTGTCGATCGAGCTTTGATCCAAGCTATGATTACTGTACTCAAAACTCCGGCAATGAACGCGCCGATAAAGATGTTTGCTCCGAGGATAAATGCGATCGCCAATCCGGGCAAAACCGAGTGGCTGATGGCGTCTCCGAGCAAGGCCAGCCGCTGTACCATTAGGTAGCTGCCAACGATCGCGCAGACGATGCCGACGAGAATGGCAATTATGAGCGATCGCTGCATGAATCCGTACTGCAACGGCTCAATTAAGGTTTGTAGCATAAAATTATAACATCACAGTTAACTAATGACTAACAATCAAAGCAACCGGGTTTAATCGGAGATTTATCGTTGCCAAACCCAATATTATCCAAGAAACTAGGTTCAAAAGCGTAACTCGTAGATTAATTACTGCTAGCTAATTAAGCAGCTTGTCCGGCAAAGAACATTACTTGCCCGCCGTAGGCGCGGTAAAGGTTTTCTTTGGTTAGCACTTCTTGGCGGGAACCAGCGGCAATCAATTCTGTATTGAGCAAAATTAAATCATCAAAATTGGTGATTGATTCGCCTAAGTCGTGGTTGACTACTAAGACAATTTTCCCGGCATTTGCTAGCTCGTGGAAGATGTCAAAAATGATATTTTGAGTTTTTTGGTCAACGCCGACAAACGGCTCATCAAAGCAGAAAATAGCAGCTTCTTGGGCTAAGGCTCTAGCTAGAAATACTCGCTGTTGCTGTCCGCCAGAAAGTTGTCCGATCGGTCTGTCTTTGTAAGCACTCATGCCTACTCTTTCTAAAGCATCGGCAGCGGTGCGGCGGCTAGCTGCCGAGAAGCGGCGAAACCATCCGGCTTTTCTGACTCTTCCCATCATCACGACATCCCAAACGGTGGCGGGATAGTTCCAGTCAATTTGCGATCGCTGGGGCACGTAGGCTACTGTTTCGAGTCGATCGGCGATCGCTTCTTCGCCCCAGGTAACAGTACCGCGAGCTGCCGGAATTAAGCCCAACATTGCTTTGATCAGCGTGCTTTTGCCGGCACCGTTGGGCCCAATAATACCCGTCAGCCTTCCCGGTTTGACGGAAAGATTGATATCTCTGAGTGCTTCTACCGTGCGGTAGTTTACTGCTAAGTGCTTAACAGTGATAATTTCAGTGTCGGTAGCGGCGTCTTTGAGGTGGCAAACCATTTGAGACCAAGGATTCTCGTTGGGGAAGGCGGCGGTATTCATTGCGGTGACTCTATATCCTTTTTATTAAGTTTACTGTAAAAATGAAAAGAATATGAAATCATCGGTAAATAGGAATAATCGGGAACGCACCAGAGGTAGATAATGCGACAGTCCAAGCTGGAAACCGCTCAAACCATAGGTTTTGTGGCGAAAATCTCAAGTAGGTTAAAACTTATATCTTCCACAATTCTCAACAACAGGCAAGATGCCTGTGAAGCGAAAAGTGAGTTTTCTTGTGGGGTGGGCATCCTGCCCGCCGAGACAAGAGTTATTGAGAATGGTGTCAGATGTGAATTAAAACCGACGGCAATTGTGAAGCAACTTTATAAAGGAGAGTTTAGCCGTGAGTGGGGGATTGAAACCGCCAGCCCTGGATGGGACAAGTCCAAGGTATTTTTGATCAGAACTATTGCCTGCGGCATTTTGACTTTGGGTTTATTTAGTTGCGCTCAAACTCAGGGCGATCGCCTCTCTCCAGGGGCAGATGCTAAACCGAAGGTAGTTGCTACCAGCACAATTATTGAGGATTTGACCGATCGAGTAGCGGGAGGCGAAATTCAGCTAACAGGAATTTTGCAGCCGGGAACCGATCCTCACGTTTACGAACCGGTGCCAAAAGATTCTCAAGCTTTAGAAAAAGCTAACTTAATTTTGTATAACGGTTACAATTTGGAACCGGGATTAATTAGAATGATGAATGCCGCCGGAATTAAGGCGCGGAAATTAGCAGTGGGGGAAGTTGTCAAGCCTTTGCTAATGAATAAACAAGGCAATACCGTACCCGATCCGCACGTTTGGGGAAATGTGGAAAATGTAGTTCAAATGGTGGAAGCAATTCGGGATGCGCTAATCCAACTCTCGCCGGAAGATCGGGAGAAGTTTACGCAGAATGCTGTGACACTTACTGAAGAGTTAAAACGTTTGGATAATTGGATCGAACAAGAGATTAAAACTATTCCCGAAAATAATCGCAAATTAGTCACAAGTCACGATGCTTTTCAATATTACAGCCGCGCCTACGGATTGGGAATTGCTGACAGCTTGATCGGGATTAGTACCGAAGAACAGCCGAGCGCTCAAACGGTGCAAAAGTTAGTAGAATCGGTGAAAGCTGCGGGAGTTCCTGCTATTTTTGCGGAGACTACAATTAACCCGCAACTGATTAGAACAGTGGCGGAGGAAGCGGGGGTGCAATTGGCGGCGCAGCCACTTTATTCGGATTCGATTGGGGCGGCCGGAAGCGAGGGCGATTCTTATGTGAAAATGATGTCGGCTAATACTCGCGCCATCGTCGAAGCTTTGGGGGGAAAATACACGCCGTTTGAAGTTAGCAAGTAGCAAGTATAGCCTTTCTCGGTAACATGAGGTACCCGACGTGCATAGGGCATAGGGCATAGGGCATAGGGCATACCTCACCACGCTTGAGAACCGCTATATGGTGCGTCAGAATAGTTTTATTTTCTGTGCGGATAGGGTGACAGCTAACTGATAGCCGTTTCCAACAAGAATGCAACTGTAGGTAATATCTAAACCCCAATAGTCATCATTCATTCCCAATCTAAAATCTAAAATCTAAAATCTAAAATCGTCTGACGCACCTACAAGTTTCAGTTTACCTGCTTCGACAAAATTAAATTGAGCACGTTCAATTCGTTGGAACTTAAAAGATATTTATCTGTAAAAATCTTTTCTCGACTTTGCTCTAAACTGTAGCTTCTAAACACGATAAATGGGAAATCTCGATACTTGTGTCCGATCGGCATTACACTATCTACAGGGTAGATCGATCGCACATAAGCCGACAAAATATCCCGAAACCGCCTATCTTCCGGTTCTTCCAGTTGGCTGTCAGCAAAATACTCCTGCATCTCCTCCCCGCTGACAAAAGCAAACAGCGGTATGGCATAATAGCGATCGAACTGCTGACTCTGCTCTTCAAAATACTGAGTTTTCTCGACTTCGCTGTTGAGAAATTGCAAAAGCTCGATCGCACCTCCTCTAATGGCCGATCGTACATTCTCCGGGGACGAATCGCTATCCCTAATTCGATACATTTTGTCCAGCAACTTCTTCTCTAGACATTCCTTAATTTCTCGATGAAGCCGAATCTGGTACGTTTCTACCAAATTTTGCTTAGCTAGAGGTACGAGCAACAAACTACCGCAAACATGACCGATTTCTAAATTATCATAGCTCAACAAACCATCAAGAGGATTGCACTTTTCCAAAAACTTACGATTAAAATCGTCCCGCATTTCCAGATAAAAATCGCTCTTTTGACGAGAATTATCAGAATTTTTCAAAACATAATCCCCGCGACTCAAAAGCTGTTCCAGGCTCGTATAAACCTCCTTAAACAACATATTGCCTCGCTGGCTCTCGCTCTTTAATGTCTTAATTAGAGAAGCCATCTTGTTACTAAAAGTATCCCCGACTGCGGAAACCGACTTTCCACCAATCGGAATCATCAAAAACTTTTCCCTACCTAAATAACCGTATCCCGAAATTCGCGTCATCACCGCCGTCTTGAGAATTAGCAATAAATTCAACAAACTCAACTTGCTTTCTTGCAGGGAAAGTTCCGCATCATCAGCGTAATAAACTGCGGTATCAGATAGGTAAAAAACCAATTCTTTGTCTTCACCATCAAGGGTTTTACCGTTGTCATATTCTCCGCGTCCCCGATAAATCACCTGTATGACTTCCATCAGATTTTTCTCAATCTGGAAGTGAGCAATATCAACTAAAATATGCTTAGTTTTCGGGAAAGAAAGTCCACGACTTCCCGATGCAGTCATAAAGATTACTTTAGCTGTATTTTTGTATTCCTGTATTTTTTCTTTCTCCTCTTCCGAGATATTCGCGTGAATTTCCAGATAATCGGTAAAAGGCTCAAACTTTTCGCGACTATCTCTAATTTTATTAATTAATTCAGTTAATCTTTGCTTGTTCTGAATGTATACTATAATTTGTTCTACACCTGGGATTGCTAATCGCTGAGTGATATCCTCAATTATTTCCGACTGTACCCGCTTTACTAAATTACTATTCTGTTTTAAAGGCGCATCTTCCTGATACTTAACACTTTCTATAAATACCTTGTAAGTTATTTTTAAACTGCGCGCAGGGTAGGAATTCGCATTAATCACCTTTGCAGCTAGATTGTTAAATTTAAAAGGAATGACTTGTAAAGGTTGAATTTCTTCCGAATCTTTCGCTAACTTTTTAAAATAGATTTTGTCCGGTTCCGGTGACGTGTTATCAAGGTGTTGTTTGATGACATCGCAGTCCACAATCGAAGCATCTGCGACAATAATTTTAGTATTAACACCATGTTCCAGCTTGTGTAACTCATGTTTTTTGACAATCTTAGCAATTCCGGCTAAAAACTCAACGCCACCATCATCTCCCGTAATTTCATCTATCATAATGAAAATATGTTTGATACGGCTAGATATTTCTTGCATTTTTCCAGAAATAACTTTTTTGGCGATTTTATTGTAAGTATCTTGAAAAATTTTATCTAAATGCTCTAGGGTATTTTGTCGGTTTTCTTTCATCTTCACCGATTGAATAGAAACGGTAGCTACGATATTACTAGATACCCGCTCATTTATCAGCGCGTATATACCTTCGCAAATGCTCTTGAGCACTCCATTTCCTTTGGGATTAACGGGTTTAATTACTGTTTCTCCCTTTTTTTCAAGTTCTGATTGATGATATTCCGTCCTCTGAATTCCTGAATCATCCTTGAGGAAGCGAACAGTTTTTTTTGTGAAATCTTCGCGATATTTATTCGATGCGTACTTGACGGTACAGTGTCCTGAATTACTTTTGATGATATCGGCGTTAGTGTTGATACAAAATAATCGATCGTTGCACAGCAAACCAGTATTTTTATCTTTGAATTTTTCGATAATATCCAAGTTTACTTGCTTGCGGGGACTGACGTACAGAAATAAGAAACCGTCGTCGATATGGGTTTTGAGGAAATTGGCGATCGCAGTTGTTTTCCCAATTCCCGGATTCCCCGTCAAAAAGATATAAGTTTCCTCAGACTGAAGCGCTTTCACAATCAATTCAGCGTGAGCATTTCGCAGGTCTAATCCGCGAGAAATTTGCAAGTCATCTGCCAGTTTATCTGATATAATATCTATTGAATTAACAAAATCGTCTATCCGTTCTGTATGACGTACAGGTTCAGTGACATTTTTCCCAATTCCTAACAGAGAATTAACAAACTTTTTGCCTTCTTTAAAACTGCGAGCCGCGTTGAGTTGAATAACACCCAAAACTTCGGTGCGAGCATCGCTAATCTCTTTACCTTTCGCTTCATTCTGGTAAATTTGGGCACAAGTTGCTAACAACTTGATTTTGTCCTGGCGTAAGGAAATAGCGCTAATATTGCGATCGCCATAACCAACCACATTAAACAAAACCTCAGCATCTTGTCCCAGAATACCTGTTTGTTGCAGAAATCCATAGAAGCTGTGAGCGTAGCTACCCGCCTGAATCAGCTTAGCGCTTTCCTTATCCTTATACTTAAAAGCTGTAAAATAGCGTTTTAAATCCTCCGAGAAATCCACACCTAAAGTGCTGGTATCCATCCGCAGATTAGAAAACACACTTTTCGATCGCAAATAGCTAATTTCTCTCATCAAATATTTTCGTATCACCTCTATTTCATTGATATCCTCCGGTTTTGGAGCTAGCGTCGGAGAAAACACAGACAAATCAACGCAGAGAATTCTAAACTCATTTCCATACTGTAACAACATCAGCGTATCAGCCTGCAAAAACTCACCCTTTTTCGAGTAGCGGCGGATGTACGAGTTAATCTCATCATCTGATAAACTAAGTTGGGCAGTTGTCAACTGAGACAATAGCTCTTTAAACGCTTCTTTATCACCCTTGTTATAGGTTCTGATACTGTTAGCATCACTAAAACTGCACTGACAATACACAATTTTCAACCGCTGCAAATTCCAGCCAGTAGAGTTGACGTACTCCCGGAAAAAATTCAACCCACCCAAAAAACCTTTTTGGACAAAGAACAAACTCCATTTTTCAACTATTTCAGCATCTAAACTAGCCAGCAGATTGGCTTCTCTAACGATTTCCGCCGTCATCTTTGGCAATTTTAGCCTCTGCAAATCTAGACGGTAGGAATCACCAAAATTGTGACTTAAATTTTCCCGCTGAATATATGCCAGAATCCCGATATTGAATCCTACTTCAAACAGCCGTCCAAAATCTTCACTTATCATAATTGTGTACTTCCCTTAGTGACATTTAATACTTCTCTTACCTTATTCAAAAATGCCAGGGAGTTAAACTCAGCATTCCCGCGCGGATGACTAAACACAGATAAAGCACCAACGGATTCATCGCCGATAATATGAGCGTAGGGGTCAAGTTTAAAACTCATATCTTTTTTGCGAGCTTCATAGCGGTAAAAGTGAAAAATTGTCAAATAATGTAGCAACGTATCTTTAATTGCACCGTCGTAAATTAACCCTTGGTGAAGGTCTTGATCGTCCAGAATACCGTCGTATATATGCAACAAAGTCGAGTAAGAAATCACACCGTTATAAAAGTTTTTCTCCTCCTTTACCTTAAGTCCGTTAAACAAGTTAAAAAACATTACAGCTTGTTGACTGGTATCTGCAAACAAGCTCGAAAGCTCCATAGCATCCTGAATGTAAAAAGGTTTTCCCTTATCACCTAGGAAACTGCGGACATAGTATTTATCAAAAAACATCGGATAAATTTTGATATCTCGTCGCTCTCCCTTCAAAGTTCGGAGCAATTTTTTTGACATAAAAGACAATTCCTCGTCTTCCTCAGTCTTTGTAATATGCAGCGTACTCATGTAAGGTGCTTGCGAAATATATGCGAAATTCCGATATCCTTGCTGATAAAGCTGACTCATTGCATCTTCAAGGATTAACGGCTCAGAATAAAGGCGACTGACACTGTAATTTTCGGAAAAAGTTTTCAGCACCTGAACTTGAATTGCATCGTCTTCGAGGCGATTAATCCCGATAGCTTCTCCGATTAAACTAGCTGTTCTTTGGAAGCGGTTTTTATTACTTTTTTTCGCATCACTGTCGCGACTGGAAACAACAATGATTGCTAAATTATCCAACTCTGGAGATAACTGCACATTGCTAAATTTAAACTTTTTCGGCAGAATTGAATACATTGAACTCAAACCGTTATGAAGTTTGTAACTATTTGGATCTTCTTTAATACGAAATCCCTGAGAAGTTGATCGTTGTTTTTCACTCAAAATGTGAGATAATGTTTTGGAAAGGTTAGCCATAAATTTTTCTGAGGGCGAAGGGTTTTTGTCGTCACCTTCATGGAGCCTAACCATCGGAATAAATAAGTTTTTTGCAGTATTTTCGAGTAAAACTCTCAGGCAGATATAAGACAGCAGCAACATCGTAAATTTATACACAAAAGCCGCCGCCGGTTGTAAACCTTTATCACCGCTGTCTAGTCGTTTGTCGTCATAAGGAAACAACACTAATTTTGTTGTTAAAAAATGCTGCTTGTATATTTTTCTAGAACGATCGGCTTTAGGTGCTGAAAGCATCGGCAAAATATCGACACCTTTGATATTGTATTCCATGCTGAAATTTTGGCGTTCATCAGTAGGAAAATAGCGGACATCTTCGATAGTAATATTTATCGGTAGCTGACAGATTGCTGTTTCATCAACACTAGGCTGTTCGACGACAATATAATGCAGTGTCTGCTTGTAATTTCGCTCCAGAACTTCATTAAAAAATTTACCATTATTCAAAATATTGTCAATGTCTTCTAACAGACCTCTTTTGAGGTTTACGTGTCGCGTTTCTGTGCGGCTTGGCAAAATTGTCTGGCGTTCGAGAAAGCCTTTCAGCATTCTTTTAAGATGGGTGATTTTGTGCTTGATATTAAACTGATTAAACCCTTTAATAAAGTTGCGAAACAGCTCTTTTTTCGCCTCGTCGTCCGAACCTTGTAGGACTGGTAATACTCTCTGCTCAAATATGGCTATCGGGTGATGATTCAGCTCAGATTCAGGGTTGTAATTTTGTGCGAGTGGGTCGCTCCGAGAAGCAAACACAAAATAGTACAGCAATGCTATTTTTAACACTTTGCGGACGAAGGTTTCGGTATTAGCATCTTCGGTAAGTTCTGCTTTGTGTTCCTCACTATCGGGATTTAGTAGATTCAGATAATATTCAAATGCTTCTTTTCCGCCGCGCGATTGAACTGGGTTGTTAAATTTGATTTTGAGACCAAAGATAAATTTACGTTCGTTCCGATGATTGTCCGTGCTTTCTCCCAAGTAACCTTCTACCAGAGGAATAATTGGCAGCGCATCTAAAAATTCCGATCGCGCAAAAATCTCTCTGTAATTAACTCTAACACCAGCATAATTGGCAGCATACTCGCCATCGGCTTTACTGCTGTCGTTGATGTAATCTTCTATCAATCTGAGACGACGAATCAAATCTTTTAAATAGATGATTCCTACAGTATCTGTGCTGCTAGCGCTGATGTGTTCCAGCAGATACTCCAAATAAGTAATCTTGGCTTCTTTGTTAATTTTTCCTAGGGTTTCTTTGTCTACCAGTCGGATCAATTTATGAAAATCCGAGTATTCATTATTAACCATCTCATCAAGACGATGGTTAAGTTCTTGCCTATCGTCGCTATTCTCGGCATTTTCCCTAATATAGTTTTCTAAACCCTCCTTTAGCTGTTGTTGAAAAATATCGGTATTTCGTACCGCAATAGTCAATTTATGCAGTTTTAAAGTCCCAGGACTTCCAGAGGCTCGGCGTTCCAAAGTTAGCTTTTCTTTTTCTAAAGAAGTGTGGCGAGTACCAAAATCGTATTTGAGACCTAACTTTTTGCCGTCTCCCTGAAAAGAGGATGAATCTAAAGGAGTGATTAAGCTAGCGACAAACTTTTCAATTGAAGTATTTTGTGGGAGCAATTTAGATGCTAAGTGCTGCCGCAAACACTCTTTAATCTGCCTGACTCGATCGCCAAAAATCTCCTCAACTTCTGGCGGAAAATTAACCGTAGCAGCATCTGCTTGACGTTCATAGGAACCCAAGGGTGTCAGCACTTGCATTTTTGCAACATCAGCAGCAATGGCATCAATATCTATGAGCAGACGGCGGCGGTCATCTGATATATTAAACGGATTGTTTCCCTGCAAAACTTCTAAAATCTTGTCCAGCAAATCGCCATAGTCAACTGGAACTAAATCGCTGTCATCCAATCTTAAGATGTTCACCCTTTTAACCCCTTCAAAAAGCTTGAATCCATTCTTTCACGTCGTACTCAGTCCAAACCCCATTTACCCAATAAGGATCGGATTCCACCAATTGTCGCACGGCCGCCTCATCTTCCGCTTCGTAAATTGCAAAAACTTTTGTTAAATCTTTTGTAGGCCCGATCGTACTTAACACGCCCGATTCCTTCTGCTTAGCCAATCCGGCTAAATGAGCGTCTCGAAACGGAGCGCGTTTTTCGAGAACGTCTTCGCAGTAACTTCCCCACATTACATATTTGGTCACGGTTTTGAGCCTTAGATGAATTTGTTTAAAAGTTATTGTACAATAAGAGTAAGAGGATTTGACGAGTTTTTATAGGGTAAAATTGATTAACCGCAGAGGGCGCAGAGGTCGCTGAGGAAGAGAGGGGAAGAAGAGAGAGGTTTGTTAGAGAGAAGGAGGTTACTATGACTTTATTAGACATTCGTCTGCTGACAGTTCATGAATATGACCGGATGACGGAAATTGGTATTTTTGACGAAGATGAACGGGTGGAATTACTAGCAGGACAGATAGTAAAGATGGCAGCAAAGGGAACAGCTCACGGTGCGGCGATTGCGCGCACGAAGATATTATTGGATAACCGTTTAGGAGAACAGATTTTTGTGCGGCTGCAAGACCCGGTTCGGATGAATAATTACTCGCAACCTGAACCGGATATTTCTGTAGTTATACCAGATCCACTTTACTATGAAGACCACCATCCAATTCCTTCAGAAATTTATCTGATTATTGAAGTTGCGGATACTACGCTGAGAACGGATTGCGGGATTAAAGCGAAAATTTATGCTGAGTCGGGAATTACTGATTATTGGGTTTTGGATGTGAATAATCGGCAACTCCACGTTTTTCGAGAACCGAGTCAGGATGGTTATCAAAGTCGGGTGATTCTTGCGGATGGTGATAGTATTTCTCTTTTGCGGTTTCCTGATAGTTCTTTTTTTGTGCGGGAGATGTTGCGGCCGTTAAGTTATTAACTTGTTCAACAAATTTAGGACTCGCTTGGCCACAGAAACCGGGTTTCTCTGTTAATAGTTGGTTGATGGCGGTACATCTTGGAAGAAACCCGGTTTCTTAGTCTTTGCGTGTAAGAAATCGAGAGAGGGCAGGCACTTTTAGCACCGCCCCTACAATTAGCTTCTCAAACTAACGCCGAATTTCTCAACTAAAACATCGCGCACTTTTTGTTGGGCCGGTTCGACATCGGTTTCGCTCAAAGTTCGATCGCCCGCGCGGTAAATTAACCGAAAAGCCAAACTGCGCTGTCCCGCCGGTACGTTGTCGCCCCGATATTCGTCGAACAATTCCACTGAATCCAGCAAACTACCCGCCGCCTTTTTCATCGCACTCTGCATCTCAACAACCGGAACTTCAATCGGTGCGAAAAACGCAATGTCTCTGTCAGAAGCGGGGAAACTCGAATAATTCGCGAATTTGCGAGTTAAGTTGTGCGATCGCCCTAATTCACCCAACAGCACCGCTAAATCTAATTGAAACACGTAAACCTGCTCAGGCAAATCCTTTTCCTGCTGCAATTGCGGGTGCAACTGTCCAAAAACCCCTAAATGTTTCCCGTTTAACGATAACGCAGCCGTGCGGCCAGGATGCAAGCGTGTATTAGAGGAATCGCTTTGATATTCCACCGACAAACCCAACTCTTGAAATGCGCTTTCCAAAATACCTTTTGCCTCAAACCAAGTCAAAGGTCGATCGCGCCCTCCCTGCTGCCATTTCCACACAGTCGGATCGCCGCCAATAATCCCCGCAACTGCATCGGCTTCCTTCTTTGTGGGGAGTAGGGGTTGGGCATCCTGCCCGCCCTCTTCCTTCCAGAAAATGCGGCCGACTTCAAAACCGTTTAGCGCCCCATTTCCCTGTTCCAAATTGTACTGAAAAGCATCAATCAAACCCGACAGCATTTCAGTCCGCAAAGCCGAATACTCCACAAACAGCGGATTCGCCAGCACCACCTGATTGTCTCCCTCAGTTTTCACTAAAGAATAGTGCATCAACTCCGTCAAACCGGCCGCCCGAAAAGCCGATCGCACATTCCGAATTGCCGCGTATTCCGGTGACAGATAACCGGGTTCCGTTTTGCTGGGCAAAGTATCGCAGAAATTGTCATAACCGTGGAGTCTGGCAACTTCTTCAATTAAGTCAATTTCCCTTTCTAAATCGCGGTAACGGTAAGGAGGAACAGTTATCCCAAACACCCGTTCTTTTTCCGTTGGAACAACTTCGCATCCCAAGGCTGTCAGAATATTTTTTACCTCTTCCGGTTCCAGATATTTAGAACCGCCCGTTTGTCCTCTTTTCAACTGCCCCAAAACCAGATTTACTCGGTCTAAACGCAATTCGAGCGATCGCGAAAAACTCAAATCCTCGCCCGAAATCGCCGTTTTCTGCACCGTCGCAGCGCCTCCAGCCAACTCCAAAATTAGGGCAACAGCGCGGTTGCAGGCCGTCGTCAAGGCCGCCTGATTCACCCCCCGTTCGTAGCGGATCGAAGCCTCGCTCCGCAGGCCTTGAGCGCGCGCAGAACGGCGAATCGTTGCCTGGTCAAAAATCGCGGCTTCCAAAACTAAATTTTGCGTTCCTTCGTGAACTTCCGTATCTTCGCCACCCATTACCCCAGCTAAGGCAACGGGTTTGTCGCTAGCCGTAATTAACAGATTTTGAGCTTGCAAATTGCGGTTTTGTCCGTCCAAAGTTTTGAAGGATTCCCCTGATGAAGCAAAGCGGACGCCGATGCTGATATCTTGAGTACCCGTGAAAGATTGTAGGCGATCGCGATCGAAAGCGTGCAGCGGTTGTCCCCATTCCAGCAAAATGTAATTAGTTACGTCAACTACATTATTAATTGGCCGCACTCCCGCCGCCTGCAACCGCTGCTGCAACCAAGCTGGAGAAGCAGCAATTTTCACACCTTCAATTGCCGTGCCGATGTAAATCGGGCATCCTTGCGGTTCGGATATTTCTACTGCCAAACCAGGAGTTTCTTTGCCCTCAATCGCCACACCATTCGCTTCGGGAATTCTCAAACTCGCCCCAGTCAGCGCCGCCACTTCCCGCGCTACACCCACCATGCTCAAAGCGTCAGCCCGGTTGGCCGTTGCTGTCAAGTCTAAAATCACGTCATCTAAACCCAAAAGCGGGCGAATATCGCTGCCCAATTCGGGATTTTCTAACTCAAAAATGTGAATCCCGGCTGACTCTTTAGATAGTCCCAATTCTGCCAGGGAACAAATCATTCCTTCGGAAGGAACGCCCCGCAATTTAGCAGGTTTAATCTTTAAATCAATAGTCGATAAATAAGTGCCGACAACAGCGACAGGCACGTAAATGTCGGCTCTAGCGTTGGGTGCGCCGCAAACAATATTCAAAGCTTCACCAGAGCCGACATCCACTTGACAAACTCTCAATTTGTCTGCATTCGGATGCTGTTCGCAGGCGATGATTTTGCCCAAAATTACACCGCTTGCCCACGGGCGGCGGTCTTCGATATCTTCGACTTCAAACCCGGCCATTGTCAGGGTTTCGGCTAATTCTTCCGGGGATATCGACACATCCACCAATTCCCGCAGCCAGTTTAGAGAAATACGCATAATTTAGTCAGTAGTTAGTTGTCAGCGATCGGTAGTTATTAGTCATTAGTCTGCGCCGGCAGGCTTCGACTGTGCAGTCACAGAATTGATTCGGCAAAGCCTTTACTACCATAACAATTTAAATTTGTCAATAGTTTTGCGGTATACATAAGCAAAAACGAGCGATCGGCCCAAAGGTAGATGTCTACTGGGGGATGAGTAGCATTCTCATTCCGAGAATGAGGTATGCTAGATACATCTAACAAGGCAAAAAGCACTTAAGTTTAGAAAGACTTTACACAAAAAAGCACAACTTTAGCAAGTCTTTAAACTATCTTCAAGGATAATCAACCGAAAAAACTCACTGCAGCGAGATAATCAAAATAGGGAAAAGATATCGGCATAAAAGACTTAGGTGCAATTCCAATTCGCAATCGAAGGCACGGCTTGCCGAAACCTGATAGATTAGTATGTCTACCAGAAGCAGGAACAGGCTATTTGTGCAGTCGAGCGGCGCTGACAAGATCAGAACAACATAGGCAAACTCAATCAATATGAGCTACTGCGTAAATCCGGGCTGTCCCCATCCTCAAAACCCTGCTGACTCTATTCTTCAGTGTCAGACTTGCGGCGCGCGGTTATTGCTGCGCGCTCGCTACCGAGTTATTGAACCGTTAGGACAAGGAGGTTTTGGAGCTACTTTTCTGGCAAAAGACATCTCTTTGCCCGGTCAACCGAGTTGTGTAGTCAAGCAACTGCGACCCAGTAGTTCGTCGCCGCGAGTTTTAGAAATGGCGCGGGAATTATTCAAGCGAGAGGCAAAAACCCTCGGCCAACTGGGCGACCACCCGCAAGTACCGAGGCTGCTAGACTATTTTGAAACCGAACAGCAATTTTACTTAGTTCAAGAGTATGTTAGAGGCTCGACTTTGAAACAAGAAGTCAAGCACTCAGGCCGTTTCAACGAATCTGACGTTAAAAATTTTCTATTAGAAATTCTGCCAGTAGTGCAATATATCCACAGCCAAGGAGTAATTCACCGAGACATCAAACCCGCAAATATTATTCGCCGAGTTCAAGACGGGCACTTAGTTCTGATTGATTTCGGAGCGGTAAAAGACCAAGTTAGCCAAACAATATTATTAGACCCCGCCGACCAAAGCGCCAACACGAAATTTTCAGTCGGCACATTTAGTTTTGCTCCGCCGGAACAAATGGCGCTGCGGCCGATATTTGCCAGCGACATCTACGCGGTGGGGATGACTTGCTTGTACTTGTTGACAGGAAAGTCGCCCAAGGATTTAGATTTTGATGGAGTAACCGGCGAAATTGTTTGGCAGCCCCACGTTCAGGTAAGCGCATATTTTGCGCGGATTCTCGAAAAAATGCTAAAGCCGATGGTTGGCCACCGCTTCCAATCAGCAGCAGATGTCCTCAGAGCTCTCTCTGGCGAATTTGAAGACCCAAGTCTTGTGGATGGCTTGGCAACTCAATTCAACGGCTCTTCTCGTGCTGTTGAAGAACCGACAATATTTAATGACGAGGGTTCTTCGTGGTCACGGCCTGAGAGCAAAATTAATCAAGATTTACGATCGAACCACACCCGCGCTGGTAGAACTTCCTTCAGCCAATCCGGGAACACGGGGATGCAGCCGAGAGTTTCCCGGACTCTGGCTGAGTCCGGCAGAACTTTCGGAACGGTTGGACCTTCTAGCGGTAATTTAGCAGCGTCAAAGCTATCGAAAGTTGCTCCTAAGTGGGACACCAACAGCGTGCGAGCGGCATATTTTAAAGGCAAGCGTGATTTTGCTGACTGCGAACTGTCGGGTTTGCAACTGCAAAAAGCGCAGTTAGCGGGGGGGAATTTTTATCAGGCTAGGTTGGTGAAGGCAAATTTGCAAGCAGCGGATTTGTCGGGGGCGAATTTGGGTCACGCGAGGTTAATTCAGGCGAATTTGCGAGATGCTAATTTGACTGAGGCTTATTGCAGCACTGCCAATTTTGAAGGGGCGGATTTCCGAGGTGCTGACTTGACGGGGGCTTATTTGACTAAGGCAAATTTGCGGGGAGCAAATTTGTGCGGGGCGAATCTTACGAACGCTACAGTTTCTGAGGAACAACTGGCAATGGCCAAGACCAATTGGCTTACTGTTAAGCCGGATGGTAAGCGGAGTTTTGGATTTTAAGAAGTCATGGGGCATGGGGCATGGGGCATGGGGCATGGGGAGTTGTTAGCTGCTACTAATCACCAATCACAACAGTCAACAGTCAACAGTTAACAGTCAACAGTCAACAGTCAACTTCCCACTCCCCCAGTCAGGTGAGTCGTCAGGAGGAAGCTCGATCGCCCCAAAGCCGCCTAAATTAAAAACTAGGAATGGAGGATTCGATCGCACCTAAACATGAAACTGCTCAACCCCCGCACTCGAACGCTTCTGTACACCGGCATCCTGGCGCTGGCCTACTTTGTTACCGGAAAACTCGCAGCGTCGATGCTGGGACTGGTGAAAACCGAACCCTCCCCCGTGTGGCCGCCCGCCGGTATTGCTCTAGCGGCACTGCTACTGCAAGGGCGACGGATGTGGCCGGGAATTGTCCTCGGTTCAGTGCTGTTAAACTCTACCGGCGGTGTACCGTCGGCTGTCATTGCCACATCGGCTTTTAGCGTCACCCTGCAAGCGCTGGCTGGAGAGGCTTTGCTGACTTGGAGCGGATTTTCTACCAAACTCGATCGACTGCGAGATGTTCTGGCTTTGGTAGCGGGCGCTGTCATCGGGTCTACTTTCCTCGGCTCTATCCTCGGCAACTTGGGTACGTGCATTTTTGGTTGGGCTCAGTGGAGCAATTTCCCTCGGAACTGGTGGACTACGTGGCTCGGAGACGGCATGGGAATTTTGATTGTGACGCCAGTGCTGCTGACTTTAAAGCACGCCGTTAATAATTTTAAATCTCCACTAAAAAAACCTATTATTTCATCTTTTATCACATTTTTTAACAGAGAGAATAATCAACTACCAATTACTAATCGCAGCCACACATTTTCTGCAACTGAAAACCGTTATAATCTATTATTTTTAATTATTAATTATTCAGAAATAGCGCTGTGGCTGACTCTCTTGCTGAGCGTGAGCTGGCTGTTTTTTTGCTCAAAAACACAAGCGGCGATCGCTCAGTATCCGCTGGAGTATCTGCCTTTTCCTCTGATAGTTTGGGCTGCCCTGCGGTTTCAATCGGCGGGAGCGATTTTTGCTTATTCGATCGTGTCTTACATCGCGATTTGGGGAGCAGTGCAGGGAGGCGGCCCGTTTTTGGCTAAAAGCGATAATCTCAAACAGGCGGTTTTATTTTTACAAGCTTTTACCGGTACGATCGCCCTTGTGGCTCTGATGTTGGCCGCCGCCGTAGCAGAACGCCAGCAAGCGCTGGTGGAGGTGCGCCGCACGGCCGCCATGCTGCGCGATCGCGAAGCTAGTTTAGCCAACGCTCAGCGCATCGCTCACTTGGGAAATTGGGATTTAAATTGCGCCGCCCTCACAGCAACTGACAACTGCGAAGAATCCGCAGAACATCATATATCCAATATCGAATTGCGGTGGTCAAACGAACTTTACCGCCTCTTGGGTTTTGCTCCTGGAACTGTCAAACCGACACCAGAAGTTTTTTTGCAAGCTGTACATCCAGAAGACCGAGAATTGGTGGCGCGATCGCAGCGCCAAGCTATGTTGCAGCGCCAAGCCTATTGTATTAACTACCGAATTGTGCTGGCAGATGGCTCCGAACGCACTGTCTGCGAACAGTCGGCAATTGAGTCAGGGGCGATCGCCGCCACAGTCCAAGACGTTACCGAACGCCACCGCGCGGAAACCGCTTTGCGGGCGTCCTCCGATCGCGATCGCTTGCTCTCAGAAATCGCCCTGCGAATTCGCCAGTCCCTCGACCTAGAAGAAATTCTCAATACTACTGTTGCGGAAGTCCGGCAATTTTTTAAGGCAGACCGCGCTTTCATTGGTATTGTGGATGCGGGCGGGGTACATCTTCCTAGCCCGGTGTACGCTAAGGTTGTTGCCGAGTCTGTGGGTGCCCAATGCCGTTCTCTTTTGGGGTGGGTACTCGCTGACGAAAATCTACTCGAAAACCAGAAAACTTTTTATGCTAACAACCGCGTCCGATCTATCTCCGATACTGCTAGCATTCAACTCAGCGTTCCAATTGCCCAATTGTACAGCGACTATCAAATTCGCGCGACGTTAAATGTGCCGATCTTCCTAGGGGATGAATTGTTCGGGATCTTGGCCGTCAACCAGTGTTCGGGGCCTCGCCAGTGGCAGGAATTTGAAATTGATTTGTTGGAAAAACTCGCTACCCAAGTGGCGATCGCTCTCCAGCAAGCCCAACTTTTGCAGCAGGTAAAAGCTCTCAATGCCAACTTGGAATCTCAAGTGGAGGAACGCACCCACCAACTACAGCAAAAAATGCACGAGTTGCAAGAAAGCAACCGCCTGAAAGACCTATTTTTGCACGCAGTTTCTCACAATCTCCGCACTCCTGTTATGGGAATGTTAATACTGCTGAAAAACTTGCTCAACAAATCGCCGTCTGACTCTCTACAAGATGTTCCGGTTTCTCGATCGATTTTGCAGCGCATCGTTCAGGCCAGTGAACACCAGTTGACGATGGTTAATTCCCTGCTAGACGCTCACGCTAGCGAGGTCAAAGGTATTGTTATCAATACTTTACCGCTGCATTTGCCGTCTTTAGCTTCAGCCATTATTGCCGATTTAGAACCGATGCTGGCAAAAAATCAAGCAACTTTGACTCAGGATATTCCGGCGGATTTGCCACAAGTCAAAGCCGATCGCCAACACTTGCAGCGGGTGCTAGAAAATCTGTTGACTAATGCTATTAAACATAATCCTCCGGGAGTCAATATAACTTTTAAAGCCGAGGTAATTGCAGTTGAAACAGCGCTAAGTTATGAAGAAAATTCCCAGGCTTTAACATCGCCCAATAATCCGCTTGCCCGCTGTATCGCTAACGGGATATCTGCTGCGGGCGATCGTCCTAGGATGGGCGAGACCACCCAGAAAAATCAGGAAACCCTGGCCAAATTCAACCTCGACGGCAGTTGCAAAATGCCCCGCTATCAGGGTCAAATTGGCAATATCGGCAGCAAATTGCCAGGAGTCACCGTAAAAATGGTTCGCTGTACTGTAACAGATAATGGAGTGGGAATCAGCGCCAAACAGCGGGAATCTCTATTTGAACTTTACGTTCAAGACCCTAATAGCCGACAATTAACAGGGCTGGGTTTGGGCTTGTACCTCTCCAAGCAAATTATCAAAGCTCACGGCGGCGAAATTGGCGTCGAAAGCACTCCCGGCGGTGGTTCGACTTTCTGGTTTTTGTTACCTGCTGTCAAGTCGGACGAACCCTCTTTCTCAATTCTTTAATCTCTAATCTAAAATCCGCGCAACCGCTAAGTTTTTCGACTCACAGTCAACAGTCAACAGTCAACAGTCAACAGTCAACAGTCAACAGTCAACAGTCAACAGTCAACAGTCAACAGTCATTCCGGTGCAACCGGAATTGATATAATCTAAAATCTAAAATGGTATGAACTATTTGGGCAATGCAAAATCAGTTCAGGCATTAACGGTTTACGAGGTGTGGCGCGATCGCTTCCTCCGAGAGCGGCTGCGCCCTGCTGTCGGAATTGCCATCTTTTTTGCCTTCACAATAACGGTCTATTTTCTGGGCGAAAGATTCTTCGCTCGCCAGGAGTTTGAAAGTGTTTATTTGTACACGAGCGCTGCTGTAGAATTGGGTTTGTTGACCTGTTTTGTGTTGCAAAAAACCTCCTTCGGACAGCGCTATCCCGGTTTGCTATTTTTGGGTTTTTCGTGGTCGCTGACGGTAGTTGTACAGGTTGGGCTAGCTGTCGCACAAGCAGGGGAATTACCAATTTTTACCTGGATTTTAGCGTTTCTGATCCAAGCTACGCTGATGCCCGTCCGCTGGCGCCTCCACCTGATTTCTCAACTCGGCGTTTTGTGTTGCCACGTCGGGATAAATTTGGTTTTAAATCTAAGTTTTGCTAAGTATACTCCTTTTAAGTTGACCGGGTTGTACTTATATTTGTTTTGGATTTGTTTGATTTGCGATTTGTCGGTTTATTGGTACGAATGTCTGCAACGGAAAGAGTTTAGTACCAGGCGTGAGTTGGAATCTGCTTACCAGCAGTTGGAAGAGGCGGAGGCGAAGTACCGCAGCATTTTTGAGAATGCGGGCGAGGGGATTTTTCAAAGCACTCCCGATGGCCGTTATATTACTGCAAATCCAGCTTTGGCGCGGATTTACGGCTGCGATTCCCCGGAAGAAGTGACGGCAAAGTTTACTGATATTGAGCGGCAGTTGTACGTCGATCCGGCTCGCAGAAATGAGTTTTTGCGATCGATCGAGGAAAGCGGCACAGTATCGGATTTTGAATCTAAAATTTACCGCTCAGACGGCAGTATTGTCTGGATTTCTGAGAAGGCGCGGGCGGTACGGGATAGCAGCGGCGTCGTGCTTTATTATGAGGGTTTAATTGAGGATATCACGCAGCGCAAACAGGCAGAAGAATCGCTGCGGCTGTTTATCCACGCTCTTTCTCACGACTTGCGAAACCCGGTAGCGGGAATGTTAATGGTGCTGAAAAATTGGCAGACGAAACATGGGGATTCGATCGCAATTCCCCGTTCTATTTTGGAGCGGATGATTCAAGGTAGCGAGCAGCAATTGCGGTTGATAAATTCGCTGTTAGAAGTTCACGCCGGGGAATTGCGTGGTTTGGTTTTGCACTGCGAGCGGGTTGATTTGAGGGCGGTAGTTGAAGCTGCTGCGACAGATTTGGAGCCTTTAATGAATGAGGGTAAAGCTACTTTTAAAAATTTGGTTCCCGATGATTTGCCCGCCGTGAATGCTGACAAGACTCAGTTGTGGCGCGTGTTTTCTAATTTAATTGCTAATGCTTTGAAACACAATCTGCCGGGACTGAATTTAACGGTTTCGGCTCAAGTAATCAAGGCGGGGAAATTAACTATAAATCAAACAACAGCCAAACAAGATCTCGACAAATTACCTAATACCAATCCACAATCCCCCATTACCAATCCCCAATCCCCAATCCCCAATCCCGGAAGTAGGATGATTTACTGTACCGTGGAAGATGACGGGGCGGGAATATTGCCGGAACAGTGCGAACATCTTTTTGACCTTTACGTTAGGGGCGATCGATCTCGACACTCCGTCGGTTTGGGTTTGGGACTATATCTTTGTCGCCAAATTATTGGTGCTCACGGCGGCCAAATAGGGGTAATTAGCACTCCCGGTGCTGGGGCAAGTTTTTGGTTTACTTTGCCGCTGGCTGAGAATTTTAGGTAATTTTTTTGTATTTTAAATTACATTTAATCTAGAAATTGTGCCAGATATTTAGAACGTTATTAATTGCTGAAACCCTTGCGAAATATGCTTCTTCGTTCTGCGGTGGCTATAATTGTGTTGTGCCGTCGCAGGTGCTTTTTGAGTGGTTCAAGTCAAATCTGTCGATCGGACTATTTCGATGGGACTATTGATATTAATTTAAAACCGTGGTATAGTTACCCAAATGTTTTTAAAGGAAAAATAAATTTCCAATCTTCACATTTTCTTTAGAAACATCATTTAATCTAGAAAATCTCTAAAACTAGATAAAAAATATGCAATTTATGTTGGTCGAGCAAAGCTCAGAAAATACAGCTAAAGACGATGCAGCTAAATATAACGAGCGGTCGTTATCCACTTTAATTCGGACGCTCCGTCTTTCCCAAGGTTACTTTTCTTTCGTTTTAGTCAACTGCAACTCGCTGGCTTTGCGGCAGCAAATAGTCGATCGGCTGCAAGTAAATTGTCCCGTGAAACCGCAGCAACTGTTTTTGCCCAAATCGGCGACAACTCTCTACAGGACAATGGCAGCAGAAATAGACGGGGAACAGCCTCCAGCTTTAATGATCCTCGGTTTGGAATCAGTGGAGACGATCGATCGATTGCTCGTTTCTACCAACCTATTATGCAGCGAATTCAGCAAAACATTTTCGTTTCCCCTCGTCTTTTGGGTGACGGATGAGCTCTTGAGAAAAATCATTCGCAACGCCCCGGATTTATACAATCGGATGACGACAATTAGATTCATCAGTCCTTAGTAATCAGCCCATCGATTTTAGATTTTAGATTTTAGATTTTTAACAGTCAACAGTCGATCGATTTTAAATTTTAGATTTTTAACAGTCAACAGTCAACAGTTAACAGTTAACAGTTAACAGTCAACCTTTAACACTCAACAGTCAACCGTCAACTGTTAAATTCCGCTTCCCAAATCAGGACTAATTCTCGCGCCGCCGCAGTTCCCTCAGCAGGAAAACTTGCCAAAAAGTCTTTATCAGCCCCCACGTCGTAAGGCCCTTCCTTAAACTCCAAAATCACAGTATCCTGTGTCAAAGCTACTAACGTGTGAATAGTGCCCTCTGGCAGTTCGACAGCGCGAGTCGGGCCTGCCGCGCTGACTCGCAAGGAGCGCAGGATTTGACCGTTTTCGTTCAAAATAACAATACCGACTTCTCCTTGAATCACCACAAAAAACTCAAAACCGTTAACGGCAGGCGGGCGCAGGTGTTGGTGAGGGCGGACGTAAGTGCCTGGTTGCAGCACGTTGACAAACCGCTGCACTTTTTCTGACAAGTCGTGGAAATTGTAGTTTTGTCGCTGGCGGGGACTGCTGCGGGAGGAAGCGGCAACTTCGTCTAGCAATTCTTGCGTCAGCAATTTGATCGGAGGGGACTGCACAACAGATATCCTGTATTTAAGAGTTTGTGAACAAATGGGCTAGTCTGGGATCATCGTTATCAGCATCTCTTGACACATGGAAATCGCAACTCAGGTGCGTATCACTAAGGCAATGCGTTTGTCAAGTATCTTTAGAAAAAGTATTAGCCCGATCGCCCTTTTGACTATTCTAGTCTGCGCCAGTAGCGTTTCTGCGTCTGAACCGAGGGTGGCACTGTTGGTTCAGCAGCAATTCTCACAGCAGCAACTTAAAGAAGAAATTCGCGATCGAGTTCAAGAAGAAGTTGACATTGCTTTTGGGCGCACGGCGGTACTGCTTAACGGGCTGGTAATAGCCCTAACTTTGTTTCCGACAGCAGCCGGAGTTGGGGTTTGGTTTCTGTTGAGCAAATTGTCGAAGCAGACAACAATTGCTCGCCAAGAAATTGAAAGTCTCCATTACGATACAATCTCTCAATTAAAACTATTAATTTCGGACGCTGAAACTATCTTAGGCGAAATTCAACACCAAAGTCACCCGGCCGATGCAGAAACAGACTTGTTATTTCCCGACGCCCAAATTCAAGAATTTGCTCCGGTTAACTATGGCAATTACCAAAAGTTATTGACGGCCGCCGACTATGCTAAACAGGGAGATGCTTGTTTCTTTGAAAACCGTTATCAAGATGCGATCGCGGCTTACGATCAGGCCCTGAAAATTCAGCCAGATTTAGCCGATACTTGGAATAACCGAGGAGTAGTGCTGACGAGAATGCAGCGGTATCCAGAGGCGATCACCTCTTACGAACAAGCTACTACAATTCGCCCCAATTATCCCGACGCTTGGAACAATCGAGGGGTGGTATTGTTGGAGTTGCAGAAGTACCAGGAGGCGATCGGCTGTTACGAACAAGCAATTCAAGCCAAACCCGATTATGCCGATGCTTGGAACAACCGAGGCGTTGCTTTTTCCAAAATGCAGGAGTACGAACAAGCAGTAATTTCTTACAATCAAGCCCTACAAATCAAAAATGATTATACTGACGCTTGGAACAATCGAGGCGTTGCACTCTCCAAATTGCAAAAATACGAAGCGGCGATCGCTTCCTACGACAATGCTGCTAAAATTCGGCCTGACTTTTACAGAATTTGGTACAACAAAGCCCGATGTTATGCACTACAAGGTAAAATTGAATTAGCAATTGAAAATTTAAAGCGCGCCCTCAATCTCAATCCGAATGTGTGTAAGGAGTTGGCAAAAAGTGAAGCTGATTTAGAAAAAATTCGGGAACACGACGCATTCAAGCAGTTGATAAATTAATCCTTCAGAAATAATCGTCAACTATAGGATAACGAATAGGTCGTAAGATTAAATGAACCGCGAAGACGCTAAGGACGCGAAGGAAGAGAAAGAAGGAATGCAGTTTTTCCTTCGCGCTTTTTGCGTCTTCACGGTTCGTTTTACAAATATTTCTGCAACAACAAGCCCATTTTCTCCTTAGTTGCGGTCGGCACTTGATCCAGCCGAGTCAGAATTGCATATTTCAAAGCTGAATGTGCATCAGATACTGGGGGGTTTTCTGTTAGTCTACGGACTGTTTCTTGAATGACTTTTTGAGCATTCTCTGCATTGCGGTGTAAATTTGCTATTACCATTTCTACTGTTACGCTGTCGTGATCTTCGTGCCAGCAGTCATAATCGGTGACTAATGCTAAAGTTGCGTAGGCAATTTCTGCTTCTCTGGCTAGTTTTGCTTCCGGCAAATTTGTCATGCCGATGACTGTCGCCCCCCAACTGCGGTAAAGGTGGGATTCTGCTTTTGTGGAAAATGCGGGGCCTTCCATGCAGACGTAAGTGCCGCCCCGGTGCAGGGTAACGTCGGTGAGGTTCAAGGATTCGATCGCACTTGCCAATACTTTAGCCAATTCGCCGCAAACCGGATCGCCGAATGTGATGTGAGCAACAATTCCTTCTCCAAAAAAGGTAGAAACTCGATTTTTTGTGCGATCGATAAACTGATCCGGCACTACCATATCTAAAGGTTTCGCCTCTGCTTTCAGGGAACCAACCGCCGACGCTGAGATTAAATACTCAACTCCCAAACTCTTCATTGCATAAATATTTGCTCGGTAAGGCACTTCTGAGGGCAAAAAAGTGTGGTTGCGGCCGTGTCTAGCCAGAAATGCTACCGGCGTACCGTCCAATGTTCCCACAATTGCGGCATCCGATGGCGCTCCAAAAGGTGTATCAATTTTCACCTCTTCAATATCCTTGAGGGCCTCCATTTTATACAAACCGCTGCCGCCGATAATTCCGATTTTTGCTTGTACCATTTTTACCCTCTGGTTGAGTTTTACCACAGTGATTCTATCGGGCCATCGTTAAGTTGACGTAAAGATAATTGAAGATTTGGTGACAACAGTCACCCCACATACACTATTTTGTCACCAAAACTTTGTGATTATAATCACAAAGTAGCTTCACAAAATCTTTAAAAATAAAGGTACACAGTTCTGTTACTTATTTTTAGCGTGTTAAGACCATGACAGTCAGCTCTGCTAACCTCCCCAAAATCTCGATCGAGGCGATCGTCGAGCGCATCTTTGCTTTTCGCCAGATTACCCCCCTTGACAGACGACTGCTGAAGTCAGCAATGCTCGCCCAGAAAGGTCTTAACGAAAAAGACCAGTGTCACATCAACCGAGTGTGCCAGGGCATCCAAAACGGCTTGATTTTAGTTGTAGAATAATTTGGCAGCACTATCTCTTGTTAGCTCAAGAAGCTGTTTTAAAATTTGTGCTTGAGCCTGTATCGGTGGGAACTGAGTTCGGGCGGTGTTTTACTATTTTTCGGCGCGCGAGCCCTCGACATCACAAATAATATTATTTACATCTTAATTATCGATCAAAATTCAATAGCCAAAAGCCTGTATAAGTCATGCCACTATCATCGGGCTGGACTAACAAAAAATGTAATCCTTTACTTAATTGCTTGCGCTGTTGGTAAATTTGGGCCGCGGCTTTCACCTCGCTATCTTCAAAAGTAGCCACAACCCATCTATCTACTAACCCAGCTTCCAATATCAATCCGTCTGGTTCTCCAGCAATATAATTCAAAGCGAAAGGTTTGGCATCCTGAAGCCATCTAGCCAACCGCATAGATTGGCGCCCGCCGTCTATCACAACTCCTGGTACGGGGACTGTTGAAGCCAAGCCCAAATTCAGCGGTAACAGCAATTCTGGCATTTCCAAAATTGGCAGGGGACGCCCTTGAAAAGCATCTTCAATGTCGCCAGCGGGTAGGGAAGCAAAACGCCAGCTATCGCCCCAGAGGTTTTCGGGTAAGGGTACGGGCGGCGGCGAGTCGAGGGCGATCGCACTGTAAGTTTCACCTGTATAATTAGGCATACTCAAATATTCTTTTGCGCGTTGTTGCAGCAGCAATTTCAAAGCCGCAGTGCGCCGAGTCGCTTCTACCTTGACACCCAATACTTGGCCCGCAGCTTCGATTAAGCCCAGAGACTGAGGTCTAAATACTTGAATCAAGTCTGGCAAATTTTGGGTTTGAGCTTGCTGCTGCAACTGCGAAGCTAGCCAATTAGAATTTGCGTCCCCCTGGCGGCAAACAGCGCTAAATTGAAAACTGCCTTCCGAGTCGCAAATTAAGAGTTCCCACAGTGGTTTGCCAGTTTCGTCTTGGAGAGGGCGGCGGTAAAAATCGGCTTGCCAAATACGCATAAATAATTAAAAAATAAAATCTACAACTCGATAATTTTAATATAGCCTGGTGACAATCCGATACAATACCGAACTCGGAAAAACAACTTCGAGCTATATATTCTCAGTTCATAGTTGAGTTGGATTTCAATATAGCAATCCTAAATCATTTGTCAATTTCTTACTCCCTTCCCTTACCAAGGGGAGGGTTGGGGTGGGGTAAAAAATTTACGACTCCTGCAAGGATTGCTATATCTAACACCAGTCAAAAAAACGGCAACTGTAGGCCCGCGATCCAAACCGTGATAGTAATCAGTCATTCCTTAATCAAAATCTAACATCCAAAATCTAAAATCTAAAATACAATAAGGACTCGCTTAGCCATTCCCAAATTTATTTAAGATGGTGAACCAAATACATATCCAACTCGCCTTTATTTTTAGCATAAATTTTTCCTCGGTATTCGCATTCAAAAAAATCTCTAACTAATTCAAAGGTGTCGTGAGAGATATTGATATTTCCAGATACGCCGGAAGATTCCATCCGAGATGCAGTATTAACTGTATCTCCCCAGACATCATAGGAAAACTTTTTATTGCCAATTACTCCAGCAAGTATTGGGCCTGAATGAATGCCAATTCGGATATCCCAATAAGGGATATTTTGTTGAGCTTTCTGTATTTTTCGCAAATCCATGAACTGTCTAATTTCTATGGCAGCAAGTACAGCATCAAAGGCGTGTGTTGGGCGAGGGGTAGGAATTCCCGCCGCGCACATATAGCTGTCGCCAATAGTCTTCAGTTTTTCCATAGAGTATTTATCCATCACGCGATCGAAATAAGAAAAACAATAATCTAGCTCGTCAACCAACTCTCGCGGCGTCATTTTTTCAGATAACTGAGTAAAGTCTTGAAAGTCAGTAAATAAAACCGATACGTTATCATAATACAGTGGTTCCACTTTGCCGTTATTTTTTAGTTCCTCGGCAATTTCAACAGGCAGCACGTTCAACAGTAGCTGATCAGATTTGTGCTTTTCAGCATCGAGTTCGGAATACAGGCTATTTATCTCTTTAAAGCGTTCAGCATTGCGGATGGCTGAAGATAGTTGCAAAGCCAAAAGATAGCCAATTCGTAAATCTTCTTGAGTGTAAGCTCTCGACTTGGTTGTGGCAAAATTAATTGTCCCTAAAACCTTACCTTCGCTTTCCAAAGGAATGATAATTTGCGAAGCGTAGGGGGATAAAATAGCAGTAGCACTCGCTTCTTGAATTAATTGAGGTTGACGTGTGTTGAAGGCCTTGTGAATAGGGCCGCCCTCTGGGAGGGCTGCAATATCTACAGGAATATGCGGGCCAAATAAGGTCATGCAAGCGTTAGTGCTGTGCAGGCAAACGCTAAAGTGTTCAAAGTCGAGTAGCCATTTGGCTTGCTTGCCTAGTACCCGCAAAATCTGGTTGAGATCGAGGGTGCGGTTAATGGCAGTGGCAACTTCGTTGACAGCGGAAATGCGGATGGAAAGCGCTTGAGCTTCTGCTAACAAACGGCGGGCTGTCAACAGAAGTTCTTCTCGATCTTGATCTTCTAGCCGATCGCCCATAATATGGGTATAAAATATAGATTACAAAGCATCTATTTCGAGGGCTATTGCATCAGTATATCGGTTGACAAAGCTAAACAAGTCGGCTGTCGCAATAATCTCAAATATTTCTGAATCATCAAGTCCTAAATCCCGCAGGTTTTGGTAATCAGTTTCTGTCATTTCCAGCGGTTTTGTAGCAGCCAGCAAGCCAAAGGTAATTACGGCTTTATCACGTTTTGGCAAAGGGCAGTTGGCAAAGTCAGAAACTAGGGTTCGCAGTAGTTCTTCGCTCATCCCCAAGGCTGACAATCCGTGCAGGTGAACTTGGAGAGCGTACTCGCTATTATTGGATTGAGAAATAGCGACGCCGACCATTTCTTTAAGCGTGCGGGGTAAGTCTCCTTGCAGGATTGTTCTCCGGAATTTTTTCCAATTTGCTTCTAATATGTCAGGGTTGATTGCCATTGACTTGAATAGGTTGGGGACGATGCCAAACCCCAAGTCTGTCAAGATTTCTTCGTACACTGCTTTGGCTTTAGGATCGGTAAGTTGCTCGTATTCTATAAGTGGAAAGTGTGTCATTGTTGTGTTGAATTTTACGGCTGTTAATTGGGTTTGGAATTTACGTGTTTGTTATGTAATGTCCCTCAAAGGGCGACCTTACGATCTATCTTGGCTTTAGTCGGATTGATGATAAAATGCACCGTTGTCAACAAACCGCGAATCATGAAGATGAGTTAGCAACAAATCTGATTCTTGGGGCTGGATTAAACCTGTAATTATAGCAGTAACAGGAGCCCATAAAATTCTGTTGCGACCGGGTTCTACGGCTAATTTTAGATTTTTCCAATGGTTGTTGTCAAGTGTCGGCAATTCATCGGGCCCGACGGCGTGAAATCTTACTACAACTCTTGAATTAGAGATTGCTGTTCCGTTCGCTAATTTTTAGGCAAAAAACACTCTTCGATCGATCCAGCTCCACAAATGCCCTGAATCTTATATTCCGGCGCACAGGGGAAGAAACAAAACGCTGTGCGATCGAGTTTATTGAATTAATCAGACGTTCGATAGACAACCCATGCCCCAGATAAGCTAGGCTAACGCCTGCGACTGGAGTTATTATAGGTAAACTGTAAACTTCTATCATTGTCGCTGCATTTGCTATGAACCCTGCCCTGACTCAATTTGGCGCTCAGATGTCCCACCTCACGGGAGTTCGGGCAATTATGAAAGATATTATTGAAACACTCAGAGCCGGCAGCGGGCAGGAGTTTATCAATTTGAGCGCCGGAAATCCGGTGATTTTGCCGGAAGTCGAACAGTTGTGGCGCGACTGCACTGCGGAACTTTTGGCCAGCCCAGAATACGGCGAGGTGGTTTGTCGCTACGGTTCCAGTCAAGGTTATCAGCCATTTATCAATGCGGTATTGGCGGATTTTAACCAGCGTTACGGACTGAATTTGACCGATCGCAATATTCTAATTACTCCCGGAAGTCAATCAATTTACTTCTACGCAGCCAATGCTTTCGGCGGCTACACTACCAGCAAACAGCTTAAAAATATTGTTTTACCGCTGAGCCCAGACTACACCGGTTACGGCGGCGTTAGCTTGATTCCCGAAGCGGTAGTCGCCTGCAAACCCACCCTCGATATTGATGCAGCCGCCCACAGGTTCAAATACCGCCCGGATTTCAGCCAATTGTCGATCGACCAAACCACCGGCTGCGTCATTTTTTCCCGTCCCTGCAACCCCACCGGCAACGTTCTCACCGACGACGAAGTTAAGAAAATTGCCGATTTAGCGGCCGCCTTTGACGCGCCGGTGTTCGTAGATTCCGCCTACGGCCCTCCCTTCCCGTCCTTGAATTTTACCGAAATGACGCCGATTTTTGGCGGCAATATCGTGCACTGTATGAGTTTGTCGAAAGCCGGATTACCTGGTGAAAGAATCGGAATTGCGATCGGCGATGAAAAAATCATTCAAATATTAGAATGTTTTCAGACCAATATGTGCATTCATTCGCCGAGATACGGACAGGCGATCGCAACTCGTGCCATTGCTTCCGGCGCTCTTGCCGATATTTCCATCAACGTAATTCGGCCGTACTATCAAAGCAAATTTGCGATCGTAGAAAGCACCCTAGAACAAGCAATGCCGAAGGATTTGCCGTGGTTTTTGCACCGGGGCGAAGGAGCAATTTTCGCATGGTTGTGGCTGAAAGATTTGCCAAAGACTGATTGGGAACTATATCAAGAGTTGAAAAAAGTCGGCGTAATTGTCGTGCCAGGAAGTTCTTTCTTCCCCGGTTTGCGAGAAGATTGGCAGCACAAACATGAGTGTTTACGCATCAGTTTGACGGCAACAAATGATGAGATTGAAACTGCCATGAAACGCTTGGCTCAAATGGTAGAAAAGCTTTATCAGTCAGTTGACAGTTGACAGTTGACTGTTAACATTTCCAATACTTCGGGTACGCGGTTCCTGAGCGACTCGTGCTGAGCGTAGCCGGAGTAAGTCGAAGGGCATTACAAGTGACCAATTACCAATTACCCATGACCGCTGAACATGACTTTTTCCTTGGCAGATCGACTACAATTTAAAAAATAATAATTAGCAGCGCGGTGGGTTATGGCAGTGCAATTACTCAAAAGGTTGTTGACCGTAGAAGAATATCATTTAATGGGCAAAGCTGGTATTCTTTCCGAGGGCGATCGGGTAGAACTGATAGAAGGAGAACTTATCCAAATGGCAGCAATTGGAACTCGTCATGCTTCCTGTGTGAGACGATTCATCGGACTGTTCAGCGAAATTCCCAGTAACCGGGCTTTTCTGGATGTGCAAAACCCCATCCAGTTGAGCGAGCGAACCGAACCTCAACCTGATATAGTATTGCTGCAACCCCGGGCTGATTACTATTCAACAGGACATCCAGTACCGTCAGAAGTTTTGCTGTTGGTAGAAGTATCCGATAGCACGGTTGATTACGATCGAGATGTGAAAGTTCTGATTTACGCTCGATCGCTAATTCAAGAAGTCTGGCTAGTAGATATAGAGGCACAATGTTTAGAAGTTTACCGCCAGCCAACTCCGAATGGTTACAGTTTAATCCACAAATTTTGGCGGGGTCAACAAGTTGCGTCGCTCGCCTTTCCTGATTTGGAAGTGAATATCGATTTCGTACTGGGATAGATTCAGATTATAGGTTATAGAAAACATTCCCAAGTCCCCATTTTTCAATTAAACCACCCGATAAACAAAACTCAGACTTGCCCAAACATTCACATCCAAAGCCCAATCATCCGTCGATATCCCCACTTTCTGCACCCCCGGAATGCTAGCCGCGTGCAAATCTTCGAGCACAGCCCGCGCCACATTTAAAGGATTCAACAACACTCGAATTGGCAGGGCATCCCTCGTTTGCTGGATTTCGGCTTCTATTGCAGCCAGAGTTTGAGCGAAGGGCTTCTCACTAAATATAATTGTAATTTCCGCAAGTCCGATCGGCCCCGATACCGCCCACCCGATCGCCCCAGCCGTCGGCACGGTCACATTCTCCCCAGGAGCGATCGGCCGCGACATCCCCCCCACACCGTCTTTTGCCTCAGCGCCGAGCACTGACAGCCGTCCCGCGCTGCTCGAGTCAAACACCGCAAAGTAAACCGGGCGATCGCTATCGTTATACAATCTGCACTGAATTCGGCTGGCGTTGTTCACACTTAGTATAGAAAGCTGATCAGATTTCTCACTTTCCCCGGTCAGCGGTTCCAGGCGGTAAGATTTTTCGGCCCGCACAGGCTCCCGCTGTGCCACGACCCGCGCTTGCGGTGCGGTAGTTGCCAGAACCGCCCGCACCTTCAGGCGCGAAGACCCCTCATTGGTAGTCAGCCGCAGCAACTTCCCAGCCTGCAGCGCTTTCAACTGCGGAGTCAAGCGCTGCACCGCCACCTTAACTGCTTCTCCCCCGTCGCCCTCAGTATCGGGAATCAGCATTTGAGCCAAAGAAAACAAACCGTAACGGCTTGGATACAAAGCAGGCTCGTGAGCCGAGGAAGTTTCGGCTAAAGTCGTTTCCGGGACTCTGCCGAACCGACAGTCAGCCAATTGCTCGCTGCCTACCGCCGAAACTTGCGGCACAGTCGCAAAGGCGCTGGTAGCGTCCACGCGCTCGATGCGTTCCAAACCTGAGTCCAAAGCTACTGTCAAACCGATGTTTCGCGGCAATACCCGAATTTCTTCCCTCACGAGTTCGCCGACAGTTAATTCGCCGTTTGTTTGAGCAGACCCATCTAAAACTTGGGCTTTAGCAGAGAGTCCCGTGCGTCCCCGCAGCAAAAGCCTCGCGCCCGCTGAGGAATCCACAGCAAACACAGAACCCCCGCAGCACTCCAAAACCCAGGGCGACAACCCCCCCAGCCACAACTGCACAGTTTTGCTGCCGTCTTCCACCGCCGTCACAGCGCCGTCAGATGCAGGGGAATTCAACATTAAATTTGAAAAATTCGCCGCCGGCGCGGTTGTTAAATCGTGATTGAGAATTTGCGGTTGCTGCGATAACCCCGCGATTTGCTCGACATTACCCGCAGCGCGACTGAAACTGACGCTGAAGCTGCTAGCGGGAGTTGCCCACCACAAAGTTTGGGTGAGGGCGTAGGTAAACAAACCTGCGGTAAATCCGCCCCACTCTTGTTCGGCGGCGAGTTGGGAATTCGCGCCTGCGGCAAGTACGGCCGCGGCAGGACGAAGATTTTTGCGGGTTCGGAGGTCTTGGGCAAACGTTAATTCTGCGAGGCCCGGCTCGCCGATGGTGGGGCGGGGGCGGGATCGAATGCGAAAGTTGCCGTTTGTGGGGAAACCCCGATAATGGTAGCTGGTGTCGAGGATGGCGATCGCATTTTCTGTCGCGAGCGATCGCATCAACAGAAACAGCGTTTCCTCTAAAATATCGTTCACCGCCCGGTTGGCTAACAACGGCAAAACATCATCCGCCGGCACCAAACTGTTTTGCATTTTTCCGGGAGACTCGGCCAAACTGACTCGACTACCGCAGCCGCTAAAGTGAAAAACTACCACGTCACCGGGTTTTGCTTGTTCCCTCAAGTGAGTCACAAAAGCCGTCTCGATATTTTCCCTGGTAGCTTGAGCGTCAGTCAAAGTCAAAATGTCCGAGGGCACAAACCCAAACCGATATATCAGCAGTTCCCGCTGCATTTCCACATCCGTGACGCAGCCGTGCAGGGGCGAGTCTGGATATTTGTCAACGCCAACCAACAAAGCCAACTTCCTGGCAGTCGGTTGCGCTAAGGCTTGGAGGTAGCCATCGCCCAACCGCAGCCACAGGGCCTCGCTGATTCCGATGGCTGCCAGCACCCGGCCAGCTTCCTGAAAAAATTCCCGCCGCTTGAGTCCCATTTTTAAATAGCTTTGAATTTTAAGTTTTGAATTTTCAATTAAATTCCCCTCAATAATTTTAGGGAATTTAATTAAGTTGTGAGTGTTTAGTATTAAGATAATTTTTAAGTTTTGAGCTTTAAGTTTTAAGTTTAAACTTGTAAAATTTAAACTCAAAACTCAAAATTCAAAACTCTTCAGAATGTCGCCCCCACCAAAGTTCAAGATTTAAATCTCGTAATTGAAAATATTCATGGCTTTGGCTAATTCTGCGGCGACTTCCGGCCGGGAAAACTGCGGCGGCGGCAATTTTCCGGCGCGCAGCATTTCCCGAACTTTGGTTCCAGACAAATGCACCCGTTGTTCGGGAGTGCTGGGACTTGTTTTAGTTGTAGCCATTTGTTCCGTCAGTGTGCAATAGAAAGCGTGCTCGAATTTCATCGGCACAATTCCCAATTCTCCCGGCTCAAATTCGTCAAAAATATATTGGGCATCGTAAGTGCCGTAATAATCGCCAACTCCAGCGTGATCGCGCCCCACGATAAAGTGAGTGCAGCCGTAGTTTTTGCGGATTAAAGCATGAAAAATTGCTTCTCGCGGCCCGGCGTAGCGCATCGCCGCCGGATTAATTGCCAAAATTACGCGATCTTTTGGATAGTATTTTTCTAGCAGAATTTCGTAGCAGCGCATCCGCACATCAGCCGGGATGTCGTCTTCTTTTGTCGTCCCCACTAGCGGGTGCAGGAACAAGCCGTCTACTGTTTCTAAGGCGCATTTTTGGATGTATTCGTGGGCCCGGTGGATGGGGTTTCGGGTTTGGAAACCGACTATGGTTTTCCATCCTTTTTCTGTGAACAGCGTTCTCGATTTCGCCGGGTCAATTTGGTATTGGGGGAAACGGGGATCTGGTTCGCGTTCCAGCAGCCAAATGTCGCCTGCGAGGTTAACGGGCCCGGATTTGTCTACTACCTGGACACCCGGATGTTTGAGATCGTCGGTGCGGTAGACGTTGACGGCTTCTTCTTCTTTACTGTAGTGATATTTTTCTGCAAGTTCCAAGAGCCCGACAAATTCGCCCGCCGGCGAGTCGAGGCGCACTAAAGTTCCTGCTTTCAGGGGGGCGGCGACTTCTTCTGTTACCGAGAGGGTGATGGGAACCGACCAAGGAAGACCGTTGGAGAGGCGCATTTGTTTAACGACCGATCGATAATCAGCTTCGTTCATGAACCCTTTGAGGGGACTCAGGGCGCCGATGGCGATCATTTGCAGGTCGGAGATCGATCGATCCGAAAGCTGGACTCGCGGCAAGACTTCTGCTTTGTCGAAAAATTCTTGTCTTTGGTCTAGTGTGGCAATGCGGTTGACCAGGATGCCGCCGTGAGGGGCAATGCGGTCTGAATGCTGGCTCATGTCGATTTGAAGTTGTGGGTTTTAGCTGCCAGAGTACATAGTACCAAGTGCGGGCTGTAAATCTACATTTTTTAATTGTTCTGGACTGATGGAGAATGCTGCTTTGGGGGCGCTGTAATTCTTGAACTGTCAACTGGCGTACTCAAAACTCTCAACTTTCGCGTCAAGTCTGCACTTGAAATTCTTCGGGATCTATTCCCCAATTTACCCAGCTAATCGCTTCTTTAGCCGATTGCACTTTTGGGGGCACTCGTAAAGCATGAAGGTGTCCCGTACTCGGACAAGTCATCTTTAACAAATAAATTGGCTCTATGTCAATATTATTCTCAATTTTCAACAAAGTATATTCTTGCCAAGTATCCAATTCAGTTGCTTGCAATTCTTGACAAATTCTCGGATAGCCGATCGCCTGAATCAAAACTCGGCGCACTTCAGCATTCTGTTCTGTTAATAGCCATGAAGCTTGCCAAGACTGCGGCAGAACTTGACCGATTATTTCCGGCAGTCGCACGCCGCGATAAGAGTATACACTGAACTTGTCAGCAAATTCAACCGCTGCTTGACATTCTGCGTGGAGCAAATATTCGCTATCAAAATGAAGTTGGATCGGGCGATCGCACACAAAGCACATTTTCTCAAACGGGTAAATCCAGCCGCAGTTTTCCACTAAAGATTTAAAGGCTGAGTATAAAGGGCGATCGTACTCCAAATTTAACACGCCAATACAAAAATCCACCCAACTTCCGTGACAGGCTGAGAGTTCGGAAACTATGCTGTTATTATGATAAGCCTGATCGATCAGGAATCTCTGAAATCTCCCGCCCAACTTCCTTGCTAATTTGATGTAAACTTCGTCTTTAACATGAAGGTGGAGTTGATTCATCAGTTGAGCATACAGCGGATTATACAGTTGGCTGTAAATCTTATTTTCTAATTCCCTGCCGAGTTGACTTCTTAATATATCGTACAATTCATTATGAATTTTGTTTCTGATTTCGCTGGCCATTCCCAGACCAGAATCGCGTATCCTTAGCGGTTCAATTGCTTGCAAAGCTATGTAAGGGCTGTCACAGAAAATAATTTCCGGTTCAGGACAGCCGATGATGTTGTAGGCGGTGTTGATTGCCGCTGTCGCTTGCGGGCGATCGAGCGGTTTTATCGAAAGTCCAGTTTGTCGCCACTGCTCGCGATAAATCGGAATTAGCGCTGTTTGTTCTGGAGTCATTGCGATTATTGGTACAGCTATATTATTCTATTTTTGGGCTAAACTTGTCGCTATCGCCTCTGGTAAAAAAATATCATTAATTTGATAATAACAACGGAATTTTCCCTACCAACCTATTTTATTAGACTCGCAAAATTATTGGTATAAATTAACGATTGTTTGCAAAACGCCTAAAATCATAGGAACATTATCGAGACAATAAACATCAACATCAATAATTAAATTATTTTCTTCTAATTTAAGAAACCGCCAGACAACGCCAGTAGTTACGCAGCCATATACTGCAGGTATGGAATTGTGTTCGCGTTCGTTAAATAGCTGAGCAGCTACCATTTGTGCTGCACACTGTGGCAGACAAGATTCTATTTCTCCGACTTTCGTTTCTCTCAATGCAAAAACCGGAACTTTAATTTCAAAATCAAACGGCACGGAAGACAATAGAAAGTCGCATTCCCCATTCAATCCCAGCTCAGCATCTACATCAAATGACCAACCCGAAAAAAGAGAAAATTGTCTGTTGTTCCTTTCTCTAAATTCTAACAGAATAGGAGAAATAATCCGTTCCGAACGTTCTTTTGCAGTTGTAACAGCAGTGTTAGAACTAATTTCCATTGCTCTCCAAAGCCATTCGGAGGGTTCTACAGGAACAACCTTGGCACTCAAAATAGGACTGAGTGATAGCTCCAATCCAAATCGCTCTTCTAATTGTTGGAAAGTAAAGGATTTGTAAGACATATTTCTCTAATCAGTCGGTGAAAATAAAGATTACTTCGAGAGAGAAAGCGAGTTGAGAAATGCTAAACTCGCTTGTAGAGCAACTCTTGCAGGATTTTGTCAACCTCTCTTTTCTTCCTCCCTCTCTATTCCCTCGGACTTCGGCATCGATCCGTTAGTTAAATCCGTTAAATCCCTTAAACCCGTCGAGCGAATCCGTTGCCGAACTTCCCTCTAAACATTTAACCACTCAAGGAGTACCCTGGGCGCCGGCAACAAAATCATTAACAAAAGCCCGATCGCCATTAACCCCAAAAAATCCCGCCGATTATCCAATTCACTGACATCATTCAACGCCGGTTCGTCGTTTAGTGGCGTGAAAAACAAAATAATTGCCCACAGCAGTAAACCCTGTTCCAAAAAAGAAAGCAGCAGCATACAAAGTCTAGCAACTTGCCCGATCGCCATACTCGCTCGTTGGCCGAACATCGCGTGTACAATGTGCCCGCCGTCGAGTTGTCCCACCGGCATCAAATTAAACGCCGTCACGATCAAACCCAAATAACCCGCCACCGCTACCGGATGCAAATTGAGCGCAGTTTCCGCATTGAAAGCACCACCCAAGGTTAACTTGCTCAAGAGAGTGATCAGCAGCGAAAAATTGGGTTTAAAAGACTCAAAATTTAACATTCCCGACTTCTCAGACAGCGGTACAATAGTCGAATGATTCAAACCCCAAATTAATAATGGCACTGTCGCCACTAAACCCGCAAGGGGGCCGGCAATGCTAACATCAAATAAAGCACGGCGGTTGGGAATTGGACTCCGTATTTGAATGAAAGCTCCAAAAGTTCCTAAGAAAAAAGGAATCGGGATAAAATAAGGCAAAGTCGTGCGAATTTTGTAGAATTGGGCAGCTAAATAGTGGCCGGATTCGTGAATGGCTAAAATTGTAATTAGAGCTAGCGAGTAAGCCAAACCCTGCAGCAACATTGATGGGTTGGACTGCAAAGCTTGTTCAGTAACTCCGGCAAGTCGCGTCCCGACAAGCGTAGTCGTAAACACCGTAATCAGCAGCAAAGCTAATGCGAAAAATGGCCGGGTTACAGATTCGGTTTTGACAGGAGTTTCTCCTGATTGGTGGCTGGGATTGGGAACTATAGCAAAAAAAGGTTGACCGCTCAAGCTGTTTTGAAATACTACTAAAAAGCGATCGCCAAAAAGCCTCTCCACATTCTCCCGAATTGCCTGATAAGCCGCCTCCGGGTTTGTCCGCAACTGTCCGCGACAAATTACAGCCTGTGGCCGAAATTCCAAATCTCGCAAAAAGTAAATTGACCAAGGAAAACAATCGCGCAAACTCGCTTCTTCTTCTTGATTGATCGGGCGCACGGGCGGTTTTGGCTTTACAGGTTCAGTCGCAGAGTCTGGTAACTGCTCAACAGTTTCGGCGGTAATTTTCTTGCGCCCCAACTGTACCAAAAACCAATACAAAAAAGGGCAAACCAGAAAAGGTATAATTACCAACTCCGGCGGTACAGTTTTGCTGGTACCGTAAACTAAAATCCAACCACTCCAAATCAGCGCCGGCGCCATCATTACCAGCCACAGCAGCCATACCGGAGTTCGGGTGATGCGGCTGGTGCCGTTCTGCAACAAGAAGTACGATATCAGCCCCAATACGAACAACCATAGTAAAAAGAACATAATATTTATCCCATTCCCTTCTGAAATACTTCCTTGAAACAACAGACTTCAGTCTCCAAACAACCCAGGCCCGTGCTCGACAATATCCTTGCTTTCCCGCCCAACCGGGAAACTCTGGGTGCAACCGCCTATTTCATTGTAGAAAACCAAACTAACATCCTGGTGGATTGTCCCGCTTGGGATGAGATTAACCAAACATTTTTGCGGGAACACGGCGGCGTGCGACTGCTGTTTCTCACCCACCGTGGCGCTATCGCCAAGGCGCGGGAGATTCAGGAAGCCACAGGGTGCGAGATCCTGATTCAAGAGCAGGAAGCTTATTTACTGCCGGGTTTGAAGGTGACGGTTTTTGAGCGAGAATTTGTTGTGAGCGATCGAATCAAAGCATTTTGGACTCCTGGCCATTCTCCTGGTTCCTCTTGCCTTTATCATAGTGGCAGCGGTGGAGTGCTGTTTTCGGGTAGGCACTTGCTCCCCAACCGAGAAGCCGCCCCAGTACCGCTGTTGACGGCAAAAACTTTTCACTGGCCCCGGCAAATTAACAGCGTGAAGTCAATTCTCGATCGATTTTCGCCGGAAACCTTACAGTATATTTGTCCCGGTGCAAATACTGGTTTTTTGCGGGGAAAAGGATCGATCAATCAAGCTTTTGAGAAATTAGCCAATCTGGATTTAGCTGTTTGTTTGCAGTCAAAACCTGAACCCTAAATGTATGCTACAACATCAAAAAATGAGCTGACGCGCTAATTATAGCGGTAAGGTGCGCCCTTACGCACCCTACATTATCCTTCAGTCTCTTAGAGAGGAAGTTCGTTGGTGAAGTAGCGGTTTCAACCGCCAATTCTTAACTTGGAAAAAACTGTGGAAAAAACCGAAAAACAAAAAATGCTCGCCGGTGAATTGTATTTAGCTGCTGATGAGCAATTAATTTTGGATCGCCAGCGAGCCCGCCGCATCGCCAGAACCTACAATTCTACCCGCGAAGACGAACCAGACAAACGGTTAGAAATTCTCGCCGAATGGTTCGGTGCAGTTGGCCCAAAAGTTGAAATCGAGCCACCTTTCTACTGCGACTACGGCAGTAATATTTATGCGGGAAACGGATTATATATGAATTTTGGCTGCGTGATTCTCGACTGCAATCGAGTTAACATTGGCGAGAATTTGCTGTGTGGGCCCAACGTACAAATTTACACCGCTCTTCACCCCACAGACCCGGAATTGAGGCTTTCTGGCCTAGAACTAGCCACTGAAATTAATATTGGCAATAATGTTTGGATTGGTGGCGGCAGTATTATTTGTCCAGGAGTCACTATTGGCGACAATAGCACGATCGGCGCAGGCAGTGTTGTTGTCAAAGATATTCCCGCAAACGTCGTGGCGGCGGGGAATCCTTGCCGAATCATCCGGCATCTACCTTGATGTGGTACGATCGACACACTCGTGCGATCGGCTCCTTGGAGCTTAACTCAACAATTTTAGGTATTAGAACAGCCAGTTTGAGATTTTCCACGTAAAATCCCCGAAAAAAACCGTGCAATAAATCTAAAATCTAAAATCTAAAATCGCTTAATATCAAATCCGTTAGCATCGGAATAGTAAATTCGAGTTCACTGTTGACTGTTCACGGCGTCAACAGTCAACCGTCAACAGTCAACATCATTCCGGTGTAACCGGAAATGATATAATTTCTCGTTCCCGGTTTCCACACTACCAAGCTTTTCTTATGACGACTGCAACAGTTTATCCCAACGCTCCTGATCTCTGCACCGACGACTACATAGCAGTCGGTGTAGCTACCTGCTTCATCAAAGAAGAAGGCGAAGTTTTTGAAGTGCAAGTAATCGAAGCTATTCCCTCAGCAGCTTTAGAAGCAATTCTGAAGGGAATTCCCACATCTTATTTAATGATTTGCGGGACGACTTTGGGAGCAGTGCTCGACGGCGAAACACCCAAAATGTTGCCAGAATTCCCGACATCAGCTCAGTTTAGCGAAGAATTTGGCTTTCGGGCGATCGCCGCTGCCCGCACTTACAAAATCCGCCCCCAAGCTCAACTTCACATTCCCTTGGGAACAGTTCGCAACGACTTTACTTATTCCTTAGAACGCAAAAGGGTGCTCAACTCCGAGCGCGTCATTCGCACTGAAGATAATGTGAAACAGCACGAACACACTCACAAGGTTCTTTAAACAAATCCCGCAACTGGGGCAGTTTAGCAGTGCCTCAGCCAGCGGATGCACCGAAAATAGTTTTGATTGGTGAGATATAAATTAAAGATTTAACAAGTTTTTCCTTCATTAATAATGAACGAAAAACTTTTAATATTTCGTTATTAAGCAATACTGCGGACAGTTTTGGATTACCAACCGTAGAATAAGGGTTTCAATGCGGCGATCGCGTGCTCGAAATACCAACCGAAAATCAATGTTTTCAGACTACTAACTAAAAACAGTCTGGACTATTGATTAAGACACACACCAAAAATCTCAACCTAAAATTTCTACTGCTCACATCACCTAAATAACATAAATTATTAACGACTGTAAACAAAAATTAAGTAGTTGATAACCTTTTTTAAGTTGTCAAAAATGTGGTATGATATTATTCCTGTTTAACAAAGTGATATCCAATCGGGTAGCATCGGAATTAATATTACCCACCGCTAGGACACGGCAGTGCCGTGTTCCTACAATTAATCTGGGTAGGGAAACGGCACTGCCGTGTCCTTTATATCATTCCGGTGGAACCGGAAATGATAGGAGCTGCTCGGGGGGGAAAAATTAAAAAATCCCCGCAATTATTGAATGCTAGTAGTTGAAGACTACTGGCAGGCGGGCAAGTAGATCGTAGGTGAGCTAAGGATTTCAATCTCACAAATTGGTCAAACCATGCGAAGCTTTGCGAGAGTAAAGTGGTGGAAATTAACTCGACTATTGCCAGCGGGATTAAAGGGCGAATACCATCTTGGGTACCAAACTGCGCTCTTAATTTTGGGGGTAACAATTCTGGCAGCTAGCATCACTGGTTGTATCAGCTATCAAAGTGTTCGCCGCTTGATTATCACAAATTTAGAGCGAAATGCTTTGTTAGAAGTTAGGGATCGGGCAAACAAGATCGATCGCTGGCTCGGCACTAGAAAGGCTGAGATCGAAATCCTCGCCCACACTCCTCCGGTTCGTTCGATGAATTGGTCAGTGGCAGAGCCTTATTTAAAATCGGAAGTAAATCGACTGCAAGAATTCCTGCACTTCGCATTAATTGCTCCCGACGGTTCTTATTTCACCACAAAAGTGGGCAGAGCGTTGATTAATGTTAGCGACCGCCAACACTTCAAAAAGGCAATGGCTGGGGAAGTCTATGTTTCAGATCCTACCAGTTCTCGCACGCTCAAAGGACAAAGTATTGTTCCCATTTCAGCTCCGGTGTGGTCAAATTCGGTAAATTCTATTGATAAAACAACCGAAAAGCCGATCGGAGTAATGAACGGCGTCATTAGCATGGATCGAATTGCCGAAGTAGTAGGAAAGCTGGAATATGGGGCAGGAACTTACGCTTTTGTTCTCAATTCTCAAGGAGTGCCGATTGTGCATCCCGACGCTCGATTAATCGGAAATATCGACAAATCGGCTCCCAGTCTTTTAGAGTCCGCAGATACTAATTTGGCAAATGTAGCCCGGGAGATGGTTTATCAAAAAACGGGCATTGTGCTGACTCAAATCAACGACGCCAGAGTTTATGTTGCTTATATTCCTTTAGAACAAGCTGAATGGTCGATCGCCCTCGTAATTCCCCGCGACCATCTCGAAAAAGAACTCCTTCCTTTCAAGATACTAGCAGTAGCCGCCGGCTTACTTGCCGCCGCAGCAATTTTCGCAACAATTGTGGGGCTCAAGCTGTTTGCCATACATTGCATTCGCAGTCGCACAGAAGCCCTTCTCCACCGCTTAACTGGCCGCATTCGCGCTTGCTTGCAGCTCGATCGCATCCTCCAAACTACAGTAGACGAACTCGGTACTTTACTTAAGCTCGATCGAGCAATTTTCGCATGGTACGATCCCCGACAAGATACTTTAGAATTTGGCTGGGAATATTGCCGGGAAGGTTTGCCGACGCGCTTGGGAATCTTTGGTGTTCCAGGAGGGCCTTCTGGAGATTTAGCTGCACGGCTTCACCGCTGCGAAACGATACTGCTACACAAAACGGCCCCTCCTGATGCCACAGCGTCTGAAGAACACGCCCATATCGAACTCACAAATAGTCACTACGCAGCAGTACCCGTACTAACTCAGAATCATCGGCTTGGATATCTGTTCGCCTGTGCAAATCGGCGGTTTGGGACTCCCGACGAGGTGGAAGTTTTGGAAGCAATTGCCGACTCGCTGGCGATCGCAATTTCCCAATCTCAACTTCACGGGCAAATTCAAGAAGAACTCAAACTTTTGGAAGAAGTATTAGCCAAACTCAGAATCACCGAAGAACATTTAGTACAAAGCGAAAAAATGACAATTATCGGTCAACTAACCGCCGAAGTTGCCCAGGAAATTAATAACCCGATTAACTTTGTTTACGGCCGCCTGATTCACGTTAACGATTATATCAAAGATTTACTCAATATAATTCGCCTCTATCGCGAACAATATCCCGAACCTGTGCCGCGAATTGCCAAAGAAATAGAGGCCTGCGACCTAGATTTTATCAGCGAAGAGTTGCCGCAAATTCTCAACCTTTTGAAAATAGGAGCAGATGGCATTCGCCAGATAGTCCTGGCTTTGCGAAAATTTTCACTTCCTGACGAAGCCAACAAAGAACCCGCCAATGTTAATGAGAGCATCGACAATATTTTGCTGTTGCTGGCTCACAGACTGGAGCAAAAAATATTAGTAGTCAAGGAGTACAACAACCTGCCGCCAATTTTGTGTTATCCCGGTCAACTGAGCCAGGTATTCGCGAGTCTCATCATCAATGCTATAGATGCAGTTAAAAGTATTGAAAATTCCGCTCAAATTATTACAATTGAAACCGATATTATCGAGGAATATACAGGCAGATTTATTGTTGTATCCATAGTTCACAATGGCTCAATAATTTCGCAGGAAATTCAACAGAAAATATTTGGTCATTCTTGCCATACTAAATCATTTAAAAATTTTACAGGGTTGGATCTGTCTGTGTGCTATAAAATTATTGTAGAATTGCACGGCGGCAGCCTTACAGTTGAATCTCCAGTGCAATCTCAAATTAAATCTAAAACAGCGGGCGGTGCTGAGTTTAGGGTAAAATTGCCGATCATTTGATATCGCATCTTGCCGCCATGGAAACCCGTCGCAAATATTGCTAGCAAGCTGCACGAAAAGCTTAATTTGGCTTCGTAGTCAAGACTTTAGTTTTCATAAAACGGAAGAAAGAAGTCCTCACTACAAACCTAATAATCATTTGTTAACCCAAGTTGCTATGATAGGATTAGGGAAATAATAAAGGTGCAACCACAGCAAACAACCAGCCTCCCATTACCAAGACTTCCGCAACAATTAATAAAATATTTCTGTTCATTTTCAAATAAAGCATTTTCACATTAAGAGCGATCGACCAAAGAGCGAATTTTCTTCCACCAAGCAGCCGGCGAATCTTCCGGGCGATATGCGGCATCAAACATCGACAAAATTAGCGGCAAACCCCCCACCTTCGCACTCATCAACAAGTGCATTGCCAGACAAAACACCAATACCACCCAACCAGAAGCGTGTAAATAATACCAAACCTGCGTCAATTCCCCAGCCGGCAGCCATTCTTCCTTCACCATACTGCCAGAAGCGATCGCCCAAGTCAGTGCCAGCAACATCAACGTATTCACAATCCGGTGCAAACTGTACCACCAAATCGGTTTTCCCAACTGCGTTAGTCTCCCAAAAGAATCCGGCTGCACCAAGCGTTTTTGACCTGCGTGGAAACTGTACAATGCAAAAGCCGGCATTATTCCTAACAGCAACATCTTGCCAAAAGTGCCGTGAATCCCGATAATATCTGCAATCTGAGGCACGGGGACTTTGCCAAACCGCCCATCGTAGGTGTTGTAAACCAGAAATGCGCTCAAAATTGCTAAAAGGGCGATCGCAGCGTTAACTCCATGCAGTAACCTGAGCAGCAATGGCTGGTACGGTCTAGATTGCGGCATAGTCAATTCTGCTACTTGATAAATAATCTTTTACAGAATACAGCTAAGCGCTGATTTTTTCAACCCTTGCCAATTGTGAAATAAATGTGAGTCAAAAATGAATAGATTATGATAAAAACGCAATTTTATCAAAATTTAGTGTAAACTAAAACAGTCAAAAGTAACACTTTAATTTATAACACCTAACACCTTACAAAAATGGATACAGCCAGTACCATATTACTTTCCTTGGGACTAGCAGCAGATGCTTTTGCGGTTGCTGTTTCTAGCGGTTTAGCTATCAAACACATGAAGGTCAATAAAGCTTTAAAAATTGCCTTATTTTTCGGAGTGTTTCAAGCTTTAATGCCCGTCATAGGATGGTTGATAGGTCTTAGTTTTAGTTTTTTGATAACACCGATCGACCATTGGATAGCTTTTGGGCTGTTGAGTTTCATTGGCGGGAGAATGATTTATGAATCGCTGCAAAGCGAAGAATGCGAGAAAAAGTTCAATCCCTTAGATACGGGGACTTTGATAACGCTGTCGGTGGCGACGAGTATCGATGCCCTCGCAGTTGGCATCGGATTTGCTGTCCTGAAAGATTCTATTGCTCCTGCGGTGACTGCGATCGGATTTATTACTTTCTTTTTAGCCTTTGCAGGCGTGTTTATCGGTCACAAGTGCGGCAACTTGTTTGCAAATAAAATTGAGATATTGGGCGGAGCTATTTTGATTTTTATTGGCAGCAGAATCTTGTTTCTGCATTTGACAGAGGTGCCAGTAGTTATCGGTCATTAGTTATTAGTCAGTAGTCATTAGTCGAACATTGACATCAGAGTCTCTGGTGACTCCAATTCCCAATTCCCAATTCCCAATTCCCAATTCCCAATTCCCAAAAAATGCTATAACAGCAATGTTGCGTTAAAGGATAAAAATTTCGTGCTGAAACTTTACGGCGGAGCCCGCAGCAGGGCCTCAATTGTCAAGTGGTATCTAGAAGAAATAGCGGTTCCTTACGAATTCGTCATGCTGGATATGCAAGCAGGGGCACACTTGCAGCCAGAGTATCTCGAAATTAACCCGATCGGCAAAGTACCGGCAATTGTTGACGGAGATTTTAAACTTTGGGAATCCGGCGCAATTCTGCTGTATTTAGCTCAAAAATATGGTAAGATGCCAGACACTTTGGAGCAGCAAGCTCAAATCGTGCAGTGGGTCACGTTTGCTAACGCCACCCTGGGGCCGGGAATATTTACAGAAGGAACTCGCGATCGCGAAACTCCCCAGTTGTTAAAACCGTTAAATGAAATCTTCGAGAAACAGCCATTTTTAATGGGTGATGAATTCGGCGTCGCCGACGCAGCAGTCGGGTCAATTTTAGCCTACATTCCGATGATGCTAAAACTAGACCTCAGTGCTTATCCGGCTGTTGTAGATTACATCAAGCGGATCTCAGAAAGACCGGCATTCAAAAGTGCGATCGGCGGTAGCTGAAGGCAGAAAGAAGAACGAAACAAAACTTAATACCTAAAAGCAGGGGCAATTTGTGAATTGCCCCTGCTTTTAATGAAATCAAACTTATCTAAATCCGACAGCCGCCTGCCAAACAAAAGCCAGCAGCAAGAAAAATACGGGAATGACCGGCAAAACATTAACCAAAGGCTCAAAAATCGAATAAGCTTCGGGCAGTTTTGCTAAAAGTAATGCAGCTTCCATGAATCAACCTACCTATCCAACAGAATTTTCATAATTGTCGCATATCTTCACCCAAGGCAATCATGATTGATCGACTCTCGGTGCAAGCCAGTAGGCAAACTCTTCAGTAAATCGATCGGCCAAAATCGCCTCCCGCATCCTCCCAGTAAAGCGAATCAACTCCGTCACATTGTGAAGCGCCAGCAAAGTATACCCCAGCACTTCGTTAGCCCGCGCCAAATGAGCCAAATAAGCCCGACTGAATTTTTGGCAGGTATAACAAGGGCAAGACTCATCCAGCGGAGCAAAATCCTCCCGGAACCGAGCATTTTTCAAACTCCAGCGTTCCCCACCCACAAAAGCCGTCCCGTGGCGGGCCAGCCGAGTCGGTATCACGCAGTCAAACATATCTACGCCACTCGCCACCGCCAGCGCCATTTCCCGATAAGTCCCAATCCCCATCAAATAACGCGGTTTATTTGCTGGTAACAGAGGCGCAGTCACCTTCACAATCTCTGCGATCAAATCCCCCGATTCCCCCACACTAACGCCGCCGATGGCGTAGCCTGGTAAATCCAAATCTACCAACTGGTTCGCCGCGCGCGATCGCAAATCGGGGAAAACGCCCCCCTGCACGATCCCGAACAAAGCTTGATCCGGGCGCGAGTGAGCTTGAATGCAGCGTTGCAGCCAGCGGTAAGTGCGATTTGTTGCAGCCTCCACCTCCTCCCGTGTAGCGGGGTAAGGGGGACACTCGTCAAAGGCCATAATCACATCGGCGCCCAACTGATTCTGAATTTCGATCGATCGTTCCGGCGTCAAATTAATCATGCGGCCATCGCGGGGAGAGCGAAAAGTCACCCCATTTTCAGAAATAGTCCGCATTTGGCTCAAGCTAAACACCTGAAAGCCGCCCGAATCCGTCAGCATCGGGCCCGGCCAAGCCATAAATTTGTGCAATCCGCCAGCGCCTGCGACAATCGCTTCCCCCGGCTGCAAGTGCAAGTGATAAGTATTGGCCAAAACCATTTGAGAACCCGCCGCCTCAAGATGTGCAGGTGTCAAAGTTTTGACATTAGCTAGCGTCCCCACTGGCATAAATTTAGGCGTTTCCACCACACCGTGGGGAGTGGCAAAAACCCCTGCACGCGCTTGGGTATGGCTGCAATTAGCCTGACATTTAAAAGAAAATTTCGCCTTGTCCTCAGTCATTAGTCCCCGATGCTCGTTAACCGCTACTCGGCCGTCCGTGTTATTTAATCTATTGTTGATGACATCGCGACAAAAAAAACCATGACCCCGCCCAAAAACGGAGACAAGTTTCCGACAATCGTCGTGGAGGGCAAAAAATTTTAGACCTTAGTTCTAACTCCCAGATTCACGGCGCTGCAAGTAAATCTAAAATCTAAAATCTAAAATCTAAAATCGACTGACTGACGATTAAAACGGGGAATCATCGTCGTCCAATTGTAGATCCCAGTTGCCTGAGAGTACCTGATCGACAACCGCATCCAAAGCCGCAGCATTTAAATTCCGGGCGAATTGCTCTTGCAAAGGATTGGAGAGGGGAATTAACCGCAACTGCCGTCCATCTTGAATTAAGTCAAAATAAGCACCATCGACTGGGGACTGTTTCAGTTCCAGGTAATCAAAACTATACACGTTCAAATAAAGCGCATGGTTGGCAATCAGGGTAGAACGGTGGGGGTTGGCGAAGACTTCGAGTACATAACCTTCGCCTTCGCTATAAATCTGGCCATCTTGTATGTGAAGGTAGCGGACACGTCCTAAATCAAACAGCAATCTTTTGATATCGCGTTTGTTGACGACAATCCCTGTATCGATGATGCAAGGAGCAACTACCCTGTTATTCAATTGATCGTGACTCATGGAGTAAAAGCCTCTGTTGTAGTATTTTCCCGTCTTGAAAATCAGGGAGTTAGCTAGAATTCTTGGGAAGGGAAACGCGGATCTTGAGTTTAGTCATTTTAGATAGGGAGCTTTGGGATCGCTGCCGACAGAGGTTTTCCGGGGAAAAGAGCGGGCGACAGGAGGAATGCTCGATCCAAAAAACTAGGGTGTTACAGTCCAATTCTGGCACACGCTAATCGATTGACAACTGCATACCAGATGAAAAATTTTCTATCTTATGGTGCATGATAAATGGGTTCGCTCTACGATCGACTTTTTCCGGAATCAAGGCGCTGCCATCGCAGCCGCAGTCGCTTTTTATACTTGTTTGCCGGTACCGGTGTCTTGGACTTTAGAGTTTCGGGGCATTGCCCGCTTGGCACCGGCGATCGGGCTTTTGATTGGGGGGATGGTGGGACTGGCGGATGTTGGGTTGCAGTTGTTGGGAATGCCTGCTCTGACTCGATCGGCCTTGGTGGTAGTCTTGGGCATCGCCGTGACTGGCGGGCTGCACCTAGACGGGGCAATGGACGCGGCGGACGGGCTGGCTGTACCCGACCCCGTGCGTCGGCTGGAAGTCATGCGGGACAGCGTTACAGGGGCCTTTGGGGCGATGGCTGCGATCGCGATCGTGCTGCTGAAAACGGCAGCTCTGTCGGACTTGAATAACTATCGCTGGCTAGCTTTGATGGGTGTCGCAGGTTGGGGGAGGTGGGCCCAACTGGTGGCGATCGCCCGCTATCCCTATCTCCGGGCAGAGGGTAAGGGAGCTTTTCACAAAGAATCGATTTATTCTCCTTTTGATTTTATACCGGGAGTGCTGTTGCTGCTGAGTTTGAGCGTGGTGCAAGTTGTCTTGGAGGGCGATCGGTGGCTGTTGGCGGTGGGGATGGCTTTGGGGGGAAGTGCGATCGGAATTTTTGCCGGAGCCTGGTTTAACCACCGTTTGGGCGGCCACACGGGCGATACTTACGGTGCTGTAGTCGAGTGGACGGAGGCTTTATTGCTGTGTCTTTTGGCCGCTTTGGAAGGGTAAGTTATGCCATGTTGCCATTGTTTGAGTGAAAACTCTAGTCCTCAATTTACCAAATAACGACGGTTCTAGCAGGTGGAAATCCGCACTCAATAGCAATGATTGTGATATTATCTGCCTTCAAATGCCACCCTAGATTAGATACAGCAAACCTCAAACTTTACAGAAAGCTATGGGATACTTTATTGCTGCGATCGTCCTCGGAATGTTAATTTGGGCTGGCTTCGAGATTGTCCAAACAATCCGCAATTGGGAAACGAATCCCGAAGAAACTACCAGCAAAATTCAAGCTGAAATGGTCAAAGAAACATATCGCGGTCAATTTGGTGCCGATGCGCTGGAGGGAGGGAGTCAGGCTGTCGGAAACGCACTCCACGCCGGCCACTGCGCCGCCGAAGCTGCGACTGGCGAATCTGCCCCAAGTGCGATCGGTCATGTGGTAGAAGGCTTGTTGCACGTGCTACACCATTAATATCGTGTCTGCTAGCGTAAGTTGTGCAAGTGTTTTTGATGCTGTAGGGGCTGGTTTTACCAATAATCTTTGACGCACACAAACAATCTCATAAACCCGCCCCCCACAACTAATAACCTATATCAACCTTGACTTTTATCGAAGGGAAAAAATGTACATTGACGTTTACCGTTGAGAGAGGGGGCGGGTTTATGGGATTATTAGTTTTTGGCGTAGATGCTTGGTAAAACCCGCCCCTATTATCCCGCAAATTATCAAAAACCAACCAATCAAACCTAATATAACAACACAAAATGAATGGAAAATGCCACTGCTAATTTTCCATTCATTCTCTATTCTTACGCTTTCGGCTCAACCCAAACCGTCATCCCCTCAACCCTCAAACCTTTGCCGCGAGTGCCGCAATATTGACCATTAGCAGTAACAGGAGTATCGCCCACATTCTGGATGTGAGCCGTATAAAATAAGTCGTATTTATCAGCTTGTGGCCCTGTCAGTCGCGCGGCAAATCCCTCAATGCGCTTGGCTTTGCCCCGGAATCCAGCTAACTCCCCTTCCGAGATCCAAGCAGTATCGCCAACTCCTTCAACGTGAGCCATGTACTGCAAATTTAAACCGGCAACGGGAGGCTCTATTTTAATTTGAAATCCTTCCACGCGGCGGCCTTGAGCTTTAGTACCCGCGTATTCTCGATCGCTAAAAGTTCGATCGCCAATTCCTTGAATATGCGCCAACACTTTTAAACCCACAGGTGCCACTGTTTGGGAACTCGTAGACGGCGCGATCCAAACTTTGATGCCCTCTATTCTCAAAGCTTTGCCGCGAGTACCGCAATATTCGCCATTGGAGGACACCTCAGTGTCGCCGATATTCTGAATGTGAGCGGTATAAAATACGTCGTACTTATCAGCTTGCAGCCCGCTCAATCGCACTGCAAATCCTTCAATTCGTTTCGCTTGACCCCGAAAACCTACCAATTCTCCCTGGCTGATCCAAGGAGTATCGCCAACACCTTCGACGTGAGCCATGTACTCGACATTTAAGCCGGGAATTGGCGGATCGATATTAATTTGAAATCCTTCGACGCGCCGCCCTTGAGCTTTAGTACCCGCGTATTCTTGAGCACCGAAAGTTCGATCGCCAATTCCCTGAATGTGGACCAAAACTTTGATTCCCAAACCGCCCTCTACTGCCACCGCTGGTTGAATGTCCCGAGGTGCCCCAAAAACAATGTTCCCGGAACCGGTTGTCTGAAGAGACTTAGGTACTTCCACACTGGGAACAATAATTACCTCGTGCATGGGGACAGAAGGTGCGGGGGATTCCAAAATCTGGATCTGTGGCGCAACTGTAACTTGTTTCGGTGCCACATTTCCTGACGGGATGACAATCACTTCTGGCAAAGGTTCGGCGCTGATTTTTTGTTCTGGCGCTGGTTTAAATGCTGGTTCGACTTTTGCAGGTGCTGCTTTTACCATCTCAGCAATGGTTAATTTGCCTCTGGAAATGGCTACGGCTATTTGTTTGCCAAAAGCGGCGCTGACTGTTTCTTCGAGAATTACCCACTGTTCGTCATCTAATTTGTCTTGCTGTTCCACCAGGGCCAGGACTGCTGAAACTGGGTGTTTGCCGCTGACTAAGGATTCTGCGTCGGAATGCAGTTGAGTTGGGGTTGATTCGGAAATCGCGCGCTGCAGTTCGCGGGCTCTGGCATGAACAGATTGTAAGGGCGCGAAGTCGCTTTGTTCGCGGTGGGCGATCGCCAATACTCGATCGATCACTTTCAATGCTGCATCGCGAATTTCTGCTTTACCTTCAGAAGCTGCGGCAGTCTCGACTAAGTTTTGAATGTCTTTGAGGGAAGCAATTTCCCCCGGTGCGATCGTGGATTTGTTGAGTTCGAGAGCTTGTTTTTGGACTGCAGCAAAGTTGCGGCTGTAGGTGGCTACTTCTTGCAGCAAGCTGTCAGAGGGAGGAAGGCCGGACTCTTGCAGTTGTTTTGCTGCTTGGGATAGGCGATCGGCCAAATTAGCATAAGTTTCCGATAGTCGGGCTATTTGTTGTAGCAAATCTTTATGTGGTGCTTCCATATGTCTTGCCGTAAATATTTAACTTGCTGATTATAGACGTTGAGCGTCTTCTGAAGGTAGAAGGCAGTAGTCATTAGTCATTAGTCTTAGGGAAGAAGAAAAATGATCCTACTCTCCGACTCCCCCACTCGGACACTCTCCGACTCCCCCACCCAGACACCCGGACACTCTCCGATCCCCCATTCTCCGACTCCTCCTCTGGCATCCCCCCCGTGATCGCCGTCACAACCGTGCAAATACTTAGTCACACTCTGCGACTCCGGCTGTCACGAGTGGCCCGTAACAATGTCACACCTATCGAGCAATAGCCGTCACTGCTGATTCTGTGAAAACAGTTGATACTGAGGCTTGAACCAATAAAATCCCGAAGTGTTATGGTACTAATTCGCGACCTCGCCCAGCAAGCTCTGGCTCTAGGCTATCTAACTCTTGAAGCCGAAAATCAACTGCGGCGGATGTTAACTACCACCAAGTATGACTTGGAAGACTTAAATGCTTTTATGGCTTTGCAACTAGCAGCTATGTCCGGAGGAGTGAAACAAGAGTCTCGTGAGCTGAAAAAGTTTGAAATTTTTGGCGAGACGGCTTCCGAAACTTCCTGTTAGTAATTAGTTGGCTTTTGATTAGTTCAAATTTAGTAAGGGACATTTCTACCGTGCAGATTCGTGAAGTTGTAAAACAAGCTATTGCCGCTGGATATCTGAGTTTGGAAGCGGAAAATGAAATGCAGAAGATTTTTTCCTCAGCCAAGTGTGATTTGGAAGATTTGAATGCTTTTATGAGCTTGCAGTTAGCTGCGATGGCGGGTCGCGTGAGGCAAGAGTCTTTGGAATTGATGAAAATGCCAAGTTTTTCGGAGAGAAATTAATTTTTTTATTCAGCCATGTGGGGATATTATAAATATTAACTTTTCTACTTACTAAAAACTGGTAAAAAAATGTTTTGCTGATTTATATGCTAATTAATTTAAAAAATATTGGTATTTTGGTTCAGTGGGTGTTGAGCAAATTAACTAAAATTAAAATAAATATTAAAATGAATATGTAAGTGGATAGTGATGACTCCACTCGTCCAAGGTCAGGCTTGGATGACCCGACCTGTAAAGGCGTAGTTAAAGTGTTTGCTTCGTAAAAAAAGTTGAGCATTATTCTTGAAATGTTATGTATTGTTAATTTTTTATCAAATGGAGAAGATTTATCGATCGCCCCAAGCAGATATTTCAAGCGTTTGAGCCACTTTGTAGGCATTGCATAATTGCGGGGTGATTTTGATTGTTTTTTTGTGGAATTGGCTCTCGTAGCCAGAAGGCGTGTATTTTCACAAGAGGCGGAACACCCCCAAATAATCATCCTCAAATTGTGCAACGCCCATTTTTAACCTTCTTGACAGGTATGGCTGGGATGATGGCAAACAATTTATGATCAATGATTAACTGGACTTGGTATGAAACAGCTAATATTATTTACCCTCCATCGACCGCAATAAAGTTAGTTCGTAGTGAGGAATTTAACCTCATAAAACTCTGTCGTACTGCCGCCGTCTCTACAAACTTTATAACGGTTATAATACCGAATTTTATATAATCCCTGAGACTATTTCCTACGACTCCGACGCTCTAACTCTTTAATAACTCTCAGAACAAACAGCGACATTAAAGCGCCAATTAATGCCAGTTGCCACAACCCGCATCCAGCAGCAGTTCCTAAAGCTGCTGACACCCAAATAGCGGCGGCAGAGGTAAGCCCGTGAACTTCAGGTTTGCCTCTTTCCTGTTGAGATTCCCGCAGGATTTCTCCAGCTCCCAAAAACCCAATCCCGGCAGCAATGCCTTGAATTACGCGCTCTACAGCATCTCGTCCGTTTTCATTTTTACCTATTGCCAGCGGTATTAAAACAAACAGTGCAGAACCCATACTTACTAGCATATGAGTTCTCAATCCCGCTGGTTTGTTTCTGAGTTGGCGCTCCCATCCAATAATTCCGCCAACAAACATGGCTAGGCACAACCTTAACAGTATGCCTAGCCAATTATCGGGAGACCACAAGTTAGCGATCGACAATGTTTTACTGCAAATAATTAATCGGAAGATCCCAATATTAGCGCAGCACGATGTCCGATCGCAATCTCACTGCCAAATCTTGTTCCGGGCGAATCACGATCACGTCAACGCTGCGCCGCCCCAACAATACTCCAGCTAAAGCGCCGATCCCAGCGCCTCCCAATACTTCTTCAGTCGCGATCGCTTTGTCGCCGGTAATGCCTGCTAGTGCTGCTGCTGCTGCTGCACCCAAGGCTGCACCTTGCGCTACTGAACCTGTGCCAGCACCTTTTTGGACTCTTTCGGTTCTGGTAATAATTCCTGAATTTCCGTCAATCCGATAGCGTTGGCGGCGGCTGATAACTAACTCTCTGGCAACAAATTGAGTACCGATTTGATTGCCTCTTCTGACAGGTTGCAGTGCCCCGACTATCTGGCTGCCTCTGGGGATTAATACTCTGCCTTGAGGTGTGCGGATGTCTTGCGCTACTGTTAAAGTTAAAGGTGCAGTTTCTTCGCGGGTGACAACTATTTTGTCTTTTTCATAGCTAACTGGAATTACACTGCCCGAGGGAATTCGGATGCTATCAAATTGGGAAATTCGTTGTTGGGCTTCTGCGGGAGTAGCTACCACCAGCGGCGCGCTGGTTCCCACTGTAATGCCCAGTGCGAGGATTGCTGCTGTTGCTGAACGCCATTTTTGAGAAGTAATCATATAAATTGTCTCCTTGCTTCGGTTTTGGTTTACTTAGGAACGCACTACTGCTAAATTTGTTTCTGGTTTCGCATTCATCTGATGTTTTGATTATGGCAGGCTGGAATTCTAGAAGTTGGGAAGATAAGGTAGATAATCGAAAATTTTAAAATTTGGAAAAATAGATAAAATCGGCAAGAGTGGGAAGATAAGGAGGATAAAGGAGAGATGTCGGTTCATCGTCCCCCTTAGCCTCTAAATTAGTTAAGGTGAAATCCTAGTACGAAGCCTCGGGATACGAGATTAATTGTTGAGAGCGTTTAAGGCTAGCAATCCAGCACCGAAAGCTGGTTCGTATCGGGGCGAAATTACCTTAGCTTTTGGGGCGATCGCACTTATGGCCGCTTCAAACCGACCCCGGCAATTTGCCTCGCCGCCCCACACACCCCCTACGATCACAATTTCAAATTCTTCTGTTTGGTTAAATAGCGCTGAAATGGCTATTTTTGTTGAAAATGTTAATTCTGCCACAGCACTATTGATAATGCCGTCAGCGACGCGATCGCCCTCTGCTGCTGCTCCCTCGACAATCGGCGCTAAGGCTGCAATTTCTTTGACTCCCCAACCGCGCCCGTAAACGACTTCTACCAATTCTTCTAGGTTATTGAGGCCTAAATGCGTTTGAAATTTTTCCGCAAGCACGGTAAAATCTTCGCGTCCGTCATAGAACTTCAAAGCAACTTGCAAACCCTGAAGGGCGATGTTATACCCGCTGCCTTCATCGCCTAAAATATATCCCCAACCGCCGACTCGTTTAGTTTTCCCGTGACGGTTTTGCCCAAAAACAATCGAACCGGTTCCTGAAATAACGGCGATACCCACTGGATGGCCTGTACCGCCAGCAAGTGCGATCGCGCAGTCGCTGCAAATTACTATATTCCTGGGCAAGAACGATCGGGTTACTGGTAAAGTATTCGTCAACTGCAAGTTCTGCACTACAAATTGCACTATTTCAAGATCCTTTGGACGCCCGATGCCTGCTAGTCCCAGGCAAATAGCTTCAATGTTGAGATTGCTATTAGGCTCAATTTTAGCGGACAGAACTGCTCGTTCGATCGCCAATTGGATGGATTGTTTTGCTGTCTCAATTCCCAGGGTTTGATAATTTGACGGCCCAGCTTCACCCCTTCCTAAAACAAGGTGGTTGTCATCCATTAAAAGGCAGATAGTTTTAGTGCCGCCGCCGTCGATGCCAAATACGTAACTCATGAATAATTTAGAGAATAATAGAGCAACCCAGATTAACAGATATATCTCTATTCTACGCTTTGTACAATCCGATTAAATCGAGAGAGCAATGCTAATAATAATTAAACCTAATAATGCTAACCAAACCAGATGGCGCTGACACCAATTTTTGATCGATTGCAGCCCGTCGCCGCTGCTGTAAGGGATGGTCTGTGGCACAAGCGGCTCAGCTTGATTGTGATAAAGCGTGCATTCTTTGGCAAAGGGACGCTGCGGGTAGTTGCAAGTGTCATCTGCGTGATAAATACAGGTAGTGCACAGAAATTCTTCGGGTTTCGATCGATAAAGAGGGATACCCGGATGACCGAAAGCTTTGAGGGGGATTTTGCAGTGTGGACAGGCGAGCGCTTGGGCATCTACAGGTTGGTGACAGCGGGGGCAATCAGGCATAGACAGCAGGGTGATGGGGTAATGTGGTGGGTAGGCTCATTAGCGGGTTTTCCGAACGCAGATTAGCGCGATCGCCTCGCCATCAGGCGGCTGGATGCTCCAAAATAGAAAGGTAGGTGTGCGCTGATGTAACTTTAAGTTTACAGATGGTTTCGCAGCGACAGCAGGCGACCTGAGCCGATCGGGTATGAAAGGGCAAACATTAGGAAAAATCTATGGATAACAATAGCAACTTACTCAAACAACTGGTAATGCTGGGCATTGGTACTACCTCCCTGGTGGCAGAGAAATTGCAGGAAGTCAGCGAGCAATGGGTAAAAGATGGCAAAATCAATTCCGAGCAAGCCAAAACCTTTGTCGATGACATGACGGAGCACCTGAAGTCTGAACAGGGCAATTGGGATACGCAGTTGCAGCGGCAACTACGGAATATGCTGCAAGATATGGGAGTTCCCCGACAGTCGGAAATGGATGAGTTGCGGGGAAGGCTCGATCGTTTGGAACGTCAGATGCGCGATTTAGAAAACCGTAACTGGCGCTGAGTTCGATCCTCTTCGAGAGCTTCGCTAACGCCCGCGAGAAGTTCGCTGCTATCTTGTGATAAGATTGTCACCCGAAGGCAGAAGGCTAAAAAAGGCACTTATGTAGAAGCCATTTATGTAGAATTACAAACATTATGACTTCATACTTTTGCCTTTAAAATTATCTGGTATCTGCCGTTTTTTGGTGGAAAAGTTCAGATAAAATTTGGTAGTTCTTGTTGTACTAGATGTCTTAGATATCTGAGATATCGTGGTTAAAAGTATTAGGAGGATTAATTTTGCGAGGAGTTCTAGTCAGCTTGGGAGTAATGCTGGTTTGCTTTGTGTTTTTGATAGTCGCTCAAATGGGCGGTTCTGGGTCCCAAGCAGTTGCAGCCGAATTGAACAATCTTTTACCAGAGACTGCTATTGAGAAATTGTCAGCGCCGTCTTTGAATGAAAATAACTTGCTAGTAGCTGATGCTACTTTACCGGAGGTACCAGCTACTATCGCTGGCAATAACATGACTGATAATACTGAGAAAACTGTCACCACAGATTCAGGTCTGAAATATGTTGAATTGAAAGAGGGTGATGGGGCGACTCCAAAAACCGGCCAGACGGTTGTGGTGCACTACACTGGAACTTTGGAGGATGGCACGAAGTTTGACAGTTCGCGCGATCGCAATTCTCCTTTTCAGTTCAAAATTGGCGTGGGTCAAGTAATTAAGGGTTGGGATGAAGGCGTCGGTACGATGAAGGTTGGAGACCGCCGCAAGTTGATTATTCCCCCTGATCTCGGTTACGGTGCTCGCGGTGCGGGCGGGGTGATTCCTCCTAATGCTACGCTGATTTTTGATGTGGAATTGTTGAAAATCGCTGGTTAGGTAGCTCAATCTAATTCAACGTAAAACTTTTACGGTGTTTAGAAACCCGGTTTTTTTAAGAAACCGGGTTTTTGTGTATGTTCTGGTTGATTTATGATCGCTTCGGAGATGCCAGATTGCGAAAGCAGGTATATTGGGCGTCAAATAATAGTTTGATGATTCCTGTGGGGCCGTTTCTGTGTTTGGTAATAATTACTTCGGCAATTCCGCGATCGGGCGAATCAGGGTTGTAATATTCATCGCGGTAGAGCATAATTACTAAATCCGCGTCTTGCTCGATCGATCCACTTTCTCTCAAATCAGACATCATCGGCCGCTTGTTTGTCCTCGCTTCCACACCGCGACTCAACTGAGATAAGGCAATAATCGGCACGTTGAGTTCGCGGGCTAAACCTTTAAGACTTCTGGTAATTCGAGATAGTTCTTGCACGCGGTTGTCGCTGCTACCTTCCATTAATTGCAGGTAATCTAGCAAGACTAATCCTAGGGTTCCGCCTTGTTCTGCTTGGAGGCGGCGGACTTTTGATCGTATTTCTGTGACGGTAATATTGGGAGTATCGTCAATAAATAGTGGTAGTTCTGATAAATTGCCAATGGCTGTACTGATTGGTTCCCATTCGTTTTGACTGATTCTACCCGATCGCAATCGGTTACTTTCTATTTTTGCTTCGCTGGACAGAATACGCTGCACTAGCTGTTCTTTCGACATTTCTAAGCTGAAAACGGCAACGGGCAATTTCTGCAGTCCAGCAGCGATGTGGTGGGCGATGTTGGTACAGAAAGCAGTATTGTGAACGCAGATATCGTTAGCCACAAAATTGTGCGTCTCCGGGATAGTTAAGTCGTAGACTTGCTTGTTTCCCATCGGTTCGATAGAAACTATTTCATCCCAGTAAACCTCGCTATCTGCCAGTTGTTTCAGCCACAAATTATCTAAAGCAGTTGCTAAAACTAAGAATCTTTCCCTGGACAGCGCACGTTTACCAACGTGGATATTTGAGTGACCTTTGATACCTGCTCGTTTTGCTAAGGATGCCCAAGATTCGTTGCCTTTTGCTAAGGCTAGGTATTCCCAGGCCTCGACAGGAATTAAATCGCGGTTAGTTTGGTATTCTTTATTTTCTAATGCTTCTTTTACTTTAAATAATGCTACCTCTTTGCCAAAAATACCAATTTCTGATATGAATGTTTTGATGGATTTTGCGTCAGTAATATCGATTTGCCAAGCTGGTCTGCGAGTATTTTTGTATTTAACCGAACGCTTTTTGATGGCTGCAATGATGCCAAATCTCAGCAGTAGATGCTGTACGTGTCTGGCTAGTCCTTCGCTGACAGAACAGTAGCCTAGTTGAGATTGACCGCTGGTAAGTAGGGTTGCCCAGCCGTCTGTTGAAAAGAGGCGGTTTAGAAAAAGGGCAAGTTGCGATCGCTGCAATTTAAAAACTATTTCTGGTACTGTTTTTTGGTGAGCATTTTTGCCCATCAAGCCTAATTCTTCTAACCAATGTCTCAGGGGATTTTTATGACTTGTATTAATAACATCCATTCCCTCATCGGCTAGGTGTTCTGGATCTACTCTTAAAAGTCCACAAAGGCGACTAAATAATTCTTGATTGGGAAATGCCATTCCTTCCACCCAAGACCGGACTAATCGCGGTGGAACTTCCAATTCTAGCGCTAATTTTTTAGAGTCAAAATTTCGTTTTAAAAGGATTATTTCTAAATTATAACCAAAGTTTTTTATACTATCTGTGTAACCTTCTCGATCGCCCATGACATAATATTCTGGTGCGCGTTTCCCTTGCTCGCGGAATCGCAGCTTAAGACCTCCGAAGCTAGTAGCAGCTTCAGCAAAATCTTGTAGTATAGCAGTATTTCCATTTGTGAACTTCGGGGCGCTGCGTGTCAAACACCCATCCCCAATTAGATAAGCCAATAACTTAACTTCACAGGATCGGATGGTTTCTTTACCAAAAACATTCATCCTGCGGGGGACAGCAATTTTATCGCCTGCTTGTATTTGGGCCAACTGCCGCCATCCCTTAATTGTTAAAAATGGGTGTGTAATTGTAGTTTCTATAAAGCGTCCCAGTCTTGTTGTGACCCGAAATACAGGCTTAATTCCATCATCTATAAAAGCTGATGGTCTAGTTAGGTGAAATTGCCAATCTTCTCCTAATGTTAGGAATTCAGCTTGACGTTTTTGATAGATTTCTTCAAGGGTAACAAGGCTTCCATCGCTTTGTAGAATAACGGACTCATCTGTACAGCACTTTCCCATCGCCGGCCTGGCTGCAACGATGATTAAATCCGATCGCTGAAAGCCTCCTGTCATGGCATCTAAGTCATAGAAACCGCAGGGAATACCGGGAAGTGTGAGGCCTTCATTGCGATTTTCTAGGTCTTGAAATGTTTGGTTTAGCGTTTCGCCGATCGACACTAAATCCTGTTGCGGGCGTTCTTGAGTTATGCTGAAAATTTCTTGTTCAGCGCGGTCTAAGACTGTTTCTAGTGGTGTTGCCGTCTCGTAACCTAATTGTACTATGTTGTTGCCAGCTTCGATTAATTTGCGGCGCTGATATTTGTCTTCAACTAAAACTGCATATTGGTCGATGTTGACTGCGGAAACTGTGCGATCGACTAATTGTGCTAATTTAGTTAGTCCTCCTACTTGATCTAACTGGTTGCGGTCTGTTAGCGAAGTTGTTACCGTCATTAAATCGGTAGGTTGACCCTGTAAAAATAGCCCTAATGCCGATCGATAAATGACTTGATGAGCGGTGATGGCAAAAAACTCCGGTCGCAGCAGTTCGGCAATACGGGAAATAGCTTCTGGGTCAATTAAAATCCCGCCCAAAATTGCTTCTTCTGCCTCTATATTTGTCGGCATCAAATCGCTCATTAGTCAATAGTCCTCAGTCATTAGTCATTAGTCATTAGTTATTAGTCATTAGTTTAGGACTTACGCACCAACTATATCTGTAGGCTGCTTATGGGCGCAGCTTATTCCTACCTATAGCGCCTTAAACCATTTTTTGCGTAAATCCTATAGTTATTAGTTGCCAGTGATTAGTCCTCAGTTTTAAATCTGCAAGTTAGCAGTCCTCAGTCCTTAGTTAGCGTTACTCACTTCTTAGTTAGCCGTACTCAGTTCTTAGCTAATGATTAATGACTAATGACTAACAACTAATGACTGATGACTAATGACTAACAACTAATGACTGATGACTGATGACTCTTAATTACATCGGAACAACTTGAATATCAACTTCGGCGGTAACTTCGGCGTGTAGTTTGATTTCAGCTTTGTATGTACCAGTTTGGCGAATTTCGGGCAGAGTGATGCCGCGCCGATCGACTTCTTGACTGGTAGAGTTGAAAATCAGTTCTGCTACTTCTTGGTTGGTAACTGTACCAAAAATCGCGTCTGCTTCGCCAACTTGCTTGGAGATGATGAAAGGCCCAGCCGCTTCGAGGGCGGTTTTGCGGACTTCAGCTTGCTGCTTGAGTTCTAGCTGGCGCAGTCTTTCTTCTTCACGGCGGCGCTCTGCTTGCTTGAGAATGCCCGGAGTGGCTCTAAATCCCATTCCTTGGGGTACTAGGTAGTTGCGGGCGTAGCCTGGGGCTACTTCTACTACGTCGCCAGCTTTGCCGAGTTTGCTGACATCTTTATTTAAAACTAATTGAACGCGCTTAGCCATGATCGTGGGTTGTGGGGTTTTAACTGCAACTTTTTATAATAGCGAAGTTTGAGGGGCGATCGCAAGGAAGAAGGTTGACGGTTGACTACTGACGGTTGACTGTTGACGGTTGACTGTTGACTGTTGACGGGCATAATATCTTTTAACTGGCAAATTCTGTTGGAAATTCGCCAAACGGGGAGGTGCTGCTCTTGAAGCTTACCTACCACAGTGTCGCGATCGATCGTGAGCGATCAATCGCGCTACAGTAGCAACTAACTGGGTCGGATTGATCGGCTTGGCTAAGTGTTTGTCAAATCCGGCTTCCAAAACTTGGCGCTCGTTCGCTTCTCCAGCATAGGCCGTTAATGCGATCGCCAACAACTGCCGATACTCAGGCGCAAGCTGAGTGCGGATGCGATTTATCAACATATATCCGTCCATCTGCGGCATTCCGATGTCGCTGACGAGCAAATCCGGTGCAGTTTGTTCGATCGACTCTAGCGCCTCAGCAGCAGATGACAGGGAAATCACCTCTGCACCCGCTTCCTCAAGCACGAAAGCGACAAAATCTCGCGAGTCGAGTTCATCATCTACCACCAAAATTCTCAATCCAGCTAGCGGCCTGGATGAGAGAGCGGGACTAGCAGCTTCATTGACGGCTTCCTCCTCCTGCCTTCTAGAATCATCATTTAATAGCGGTAATCTCACCGTAAACGTCGCTCCTTGACCAACTCCTGCGCTTTCTGCAAACACCGTTCCGCCGTGAAGTTCGATCAGTTGGCGGACGATCGCCAATCCCAATCCCAAGCCGCCAAATTTGCGAGTTGTAGCACCATCTTCTTGTCGGAAATGGTCAAAAACATAAGGCAAGAAATCGGGAAGAATGCCTTTACCCGTGTCCGTGACTTGAATTAGAGCTTGGTGTTCGATTTGCCCTAATCTAACTTCAACTCGACCGCCTTCGGGCGTGAATTTCACCGCATTTGATAACAAATTCCACACAATTTGTTGCAAGCGACTTGTATCGCCTACAACTTGCCCGACATCGGGATTTAAGATTGTTTGGATTTGAATTTTTTTAGCTTCGGCTGCTAATTGTACGGTTTCTACGGCACACGGGATAATGGTTGCCAGATTCACCGGAACCACATTCAATCTGAGTTTTCCTTGCAGAATCCGAGACACGTCAAGCAAGTCTTCGATTAATTGAGATTGCAGTCTGGCGTTGCGCTCGATCGTCTCCAACGCTTTGGCGGTTTTAGCCGCACTCAGCTTGCCGCCGACGAGCAGTTGCGACCAGCCTAAAATCGGATTCAGGGGCGATCGTAACTCATGAGAAAGCACCGCCAGAAACTCGTCTTTAATCCGGTTAGCTCGCTCGGCTTCCGTGCGCGCAGTTTGTTCTAATTGGAGAACCATATCGCGCTCGGTTTCCACTTGTTTGCGCTCTGTAATGTCGATTACAGAGCCGATATAACCCTCAAATTGTCCGCTTTCGCTAAATCTGGGAACAGCCGCATCCATCGCCCAAGAATATCCGCCATCCTTACGCCCGACGCGATATTCCACGCTGTACAGTTCGTGGCGTTCGTTGGCGGTCAAAAAGGCGTTTTTGACCTGTTCTCGGTCTTCTGGATGCAACGCGTTTATCCAACCCAGTCCCAAACCTGTTTCCTCACTTTGACCTGTGAAGTCATACCAGGTTTCGCTCAAGAAAGTGCAATAGCCTGTGGAGTTTGTTACCCAGACCATAAAAGGAGCATTGTTAGCCATATTGCGGAATCGTTCTTCGCTTTCTTGCAGCGCGGCTTCGGCTTGTTTGCGTTCTGTGATATCTCGACAGACAATCACTCCGCCTTTGATTTCGCTGCTAGTATCAACTACCGGATAACCGCTGATACTGATCCAGCGACCTTCGGCATCTTCGCGGCGGACAAATACCTCTACATCATTGACATATTCACCTTTGATTGCTCTGGCTAGAGGTAGTTCATCGTCGGGGAAGAGGGTTTTTTTGTCTGCCAAAAACAGCCCGTAGGTGCTCGACCATTCCTCACAAGATTTTTCATTCGATAGCTGACCGAATATTCCTACGGCGGCTCGGTTAAACAACACAAACTCCCCTTGTTGGTTGGCCAAAATTAAACCATCGCCAATGCTGTCAATGATGACTTGCAGTAACTTAGTTTGTTCTTGCATGGCGACTTCTGCTCGTTTGCGATTTGTGATTTCGCTGGAGATGCCAATCAGGCCGATGACTTCTCCCGCCTGATTGCGGTAGGGAGCTTTCATTACCAGAAATGTCCGAATGCCATCGTGAGATTCTTCGAGGACTTCTGTTTGGCCGGATTCCATAATACGCCGATCATTTTCCGTGACTGTGACTGCAAGTTCTGTTACTGGGTATAAATCCAGATCGCGACCACCAATTACTTCCGAAGCAGATTTGCCCATTATTTCCAGCGTGGCTGGATTGGCATAAATAATCCGTCCTTCTCGATTTTTGACAAAAATTGGCGTGGGTGCTGACTGGTTAATCACGTTCAAAATCGCATTTTTTTGCCGCAGTTCTTCTTCAGTGCGTTTGCGATCGCTAATATCGCTCCAATAAGCCGTAAGTCCTTCGGCCGCTGGATAGGCGCTCACTTCTATATATATCTGGAGCGAGGGTGAGAACTCTTCAAACTTGACAGAAACTTGCTCGTTAACGACTCGATTAAATTCTTGATATACCCTCGAATTGGATTCTTTCTCGGCGGGGAATAGCTCCCAAATTGCTCGACCTAACAACTCGGCTCTTGATCGAGAAAGCAGTTTTTCAGCAGTGGAATTAACGTAGGTATAGCACCATTGTGAATCGATCGCGATAAAGGCATCGGTAATACTTTCTATAATATTGCTGACTTGTTGGTTGGCCGCTTGCAACGCGAGTTCAGCGTTTTTGCGCTCGGTGATGATTTCGCAAAAAATCATGATGCCGCCAATCTCATTGGTGTTGGTTCGCCAAGGGTGAATTTCCCAGCGCACCCAGTCGATTAAGCCATCAGGGCGGGGAAACTGATCTTCTTGGCAGATTTCAACTGCTCCCGCCAGACAGCGCTGGTGGACTGGTCTCCAACGATCGGGCAAATTGGGAAAGATGTCGTAGTGCGATCGGCCCACAATGTTTTGAGTGCCGAGCCCGTAACTTGACAGCCAGCGGTCGCTCACCAGCATATACCGCATCTGGCGGTCAAACATCGCCACCCCTGCAGGCGAATGTTTGACGAACAGCCGCAGTTGCTCTTCCTGTTGCCGCAGCCGATTCTCCGATTGTTTGCGATCGCTGATTTCTTTGAAAAGTAAGGCGACTTTTCGGCTGTGAGGCTCAGGAGTGCGGAACGCCGAAACCTCAAACCAGCGGTTCATGACTTCCGAGCCGTGCTCAAAGCGCAAGGGTTGCCCCGTCAGCGCGACTTTGCAGTAAATCTCAAACCAATAATTTTCGAGTTCAGGAAGCATCTGTCGCGCCGTTTTACCCACAGCTTGTTCGAGTCCGGTTTGTTTCACAAAGGCAGGATTGACTTCCAAAAAGCGGTAATCGATCGGCTTGTCGTTTTCGTCAAACAGCATTTCGATGATGCAAAAGCCTTCGTCTAGGCAATCAAACAAAGTGCGATAGCGTTCCTCAGAGCGGCGCAAAGCAGCAACAGCTTGTTTGCGATCGCTAATATCCATAAAGGCCGCCACACAGCCACGAACTGCGCGTTGTTCGTCAAATAACGGTACCGCATTCACCAACCAATCAAAGGCCACCCCGTCCGATCGCACCATTTGAATTTCCACATCTCGCACTTCGACGCCGGAAGCCACAGCCAGTTGCATGGGCAGTTGTTCTCCGGGAATTTCTAGTCCGTTGCGGAATCGTCTAAACGGAAGGACTGCCGCTTGCTCTCCGGTTCCAGAAACATTGGTATCGGGCGGCACTTTCAACATAGACTGGGCAAACCGGTTAGCCCGAATTACTTGACACTGTGGGTCGTCAGCGATCGTAATACCGACGGGTACAGCATCAAGTATCGATTCCAGTTCATTGACTCGTCGCTCTAGTTCTTGGTTGAGCCGTTGAATTTCTTTTTTGGTAGCTTTGCGATCGGTAATTTCCTGCACCGTCACATTCACGCCCAGCACGCGATCGTCCTCGGCCCTGAGTGGATAGACACTCAACAGCCAATCCTGTTCCAGTCCCGGCTGCGGTGAGTTCGTCCTGCGAAGTTCGAGCTGTTTGAGAGGAACTTTAGTTTCAATAACTTTTCGGTAAAGCGGCTCTAAATCATCTGCCATTTCTGGCAAAATTTCGCGCAATGTTTTGCCGATGTGGGCGGCGGCTGGAACTCCGTTAATTTCTGCTAGCCGATCGTTGATGCGGACAAACCGCAACTCGGTATCGAGGAAGCAAAGTCCGATCGGCGCACTAGCATAAATCGCCTCGATTTCTGCTAGTTGTTGATGTGCCGTTTGCGCTTGTTGAATAAAAACAGCCCGATCCGCCTTCTGCTGAGTCACATCTTGAAAATAAACGGCAAGCCCCGATGGGATCGGATAGGCTCGTACCGCATACCAAGCATTGAGCGGCGGATAAAAAGATTCAAAACTAACTGTAACTTGGAAGGTGGCGGCGTGGCGATATTCCTGCTCAAACAAACTGCCCACAGATTGGGGAAACTCTTCCCAAATGCTGTTGCCAATCAAATCTTTCGAGGCTCGATTCAGCCACCGCGCCGCTTGCGAATTGAGGTAGGTAAATCGCCAGTCTCGATCCAAAGCAAAGAACCCGTCCGAAATACTTTCGAGGGTGTCTGACAGTTGGGGCGCGGGCGCGTTACAGACTGGTTCTGGCTTTTGTTGAGCGATAGGAGTGAAGGTTGTTACTACTGCATAGGGAGTCGATCGATCTCCCTGAAATAAAGGTTGAGAATTGAGCGTCAACCAAATCAATTCTCCCTGTGGCCGATCAAAGCCCATGATGACATTTAAACATGGTTGCCCGGTTTGCAGCGCCACCATCGCCGGATGTGTCTCGCCGGGAAAATCTGAGCCATCTTCACGCAGAGTCTGCCACCGAGTTTTGATTGAAGTGCATAAGAGCATCTGTTCTGCTGTCATCCCCAACAGCTCCTGGGCGTGAGAATTGCACCCCTGAATGCTACCATCTGCCAATTGCAGAACCATCCCTACATCAGTTGGCAAAGGCGCGGCTGGGTAGAACACTTTGTTAGAATCCGTTGAAACAGAGGGGTCGATTTTTGCTTGGGGTTCAGTATTGTAAAACTTCATTGAGTTTATAAGCAATTATAAACAATAATGGTATTATATAGCAAGTCTATTTGAGTCATGAATGTAGAACCACCTGAAATGCTTGTGATCATTGAATCGATTGTTTACAAATCAAATGGTTTTGCTATATTGTTGTGAGTGTTGAATAAGGAATACGCATAGCCCAAAAAACGCAAGTTTCAAATGCAACTAACAGAGAGGCACATCATTAAATCAACGGAACACCGTTTCGCCCAAATAGACGAACTAGCTTTCAAGTCCAAAAACCTCTACAATGCCGCCAATTACGTCATTCGTCAGAGTTTTATTTATGGGTGGGGCTATGTCAATTACAACGAAATGAACCGATTGATGAAGTCTCACGAAGCATATAAGGCTTTGCCTGCTAAAGTAAGTCAGCAAATCTTGATGGTGCTAGACAAGAATTGGAAATCGTTTTTTGAAGCCGTTAAAGCTTACAAAGCTGACTCTTCAAAATTCACGGGTAGCACAAAATTGCCAAAGTACAAAGATAAGACTAAAGGGCGAAATCTTCTCGTCTACACGATTCAAGCAATTAGCAGCAAACAGTTGAAGAAAGGAATCATTAAACTTTCCGGCACTGAACTTTCAATTAAAACCCAAGTCAATCCCAACCAGATTTGTCAAGTTAGACTGGTTCCGAAATGTGATTCCTATGTAATTGAGGTGATTTATGATGCTTGTACTGAGCGTAGTCGAAGTGAACCGGAGTCCACCCTTGGCAATGCCAACTCTGTAGCTAGTATTGATTTGGGACTGGATAATTTAGTGGCGTTAACTTCAAATCAGCCGGGATTTATCCCTTTGTTGATTAACGGGCGACCATTAAAATCGATTAACCAGTTCTATAACAAACGCAAATCCCGATTACAATCCCAGTTAAAAGGGAATCGTCAAACCTCACCCAGGATTCAGCGATTAACTCGCTGTCGCAATCAGAAAGTTGATAATTACTTGCATCATGCTAGTCGTGTGATTGTTGCGATTTTAAATACAAAACAAATTGGGACGCTAGTAATTGGCAAGAATGCACAGTGGAAAACTGAAATTGATCTAGGGAAGCAAACCAACCAAAACTTTGTTAGTATTCCTCACTCTCGATTAATTGAAATGTTGGAGTACAAAGCTCGGTTGGTGGGAATCACAGTAATTGTGCAGGAAGAATCCTACACATCGCGGGCCAACTTCGTGGGTCTAGACCCAATCCCTGTCTACGGGAAAACAGAAAAAGAGCCAATGTTTACTGGTAAGCGTATTAAGCGAGGTTTGTACAAAACATCGACTGGTCAGTTAATTAATTCTGATATCAACGCTTCGTACAACATCCTCAGAAAAGCAATCCCAAATGCCTTCAGCGATGGGATAGGGAGCTGCGTAGTTCAGCCGAGGCGGGTTAATCCGCTCAAAGTAAAAGTGAAGGGGGAGGGACTTGAAGCCTCCCATGCCTATAAATGACTATACTTTTACCAGCTATTGCGTGGGTTTTGCATCGGTTTCTAACAACGCTCATTTTACTTTTTGCAAAGCAAATCGCGATCAATAATAGGGAAATAACCAGAGGAACTTTTGATTTGAGCAGGGTGATACTTCAAACCTAAGATGGATGTCGATCGTTGTGCGGTAATATCAATAGCTAGACAATTTATTTTATCGTAGAGTCCCACGTCTGAACCAGTTGCGGGATTCAGCACAGGCGACGGGGAATTTTCTGGCTGTTTCAAATGCCAGGTTAGTTCCTCTCATTATTTTTCGCGTTGCTACATATTACCAATGGCTGTTGCTCGTTTTCGGGCGCGAACAGATGGCACTTGCACACCGATAAATAAGTAGATGAAGCTTGAAAATACATAACCCCTCTCTCGCAGCGAGTGAAACGAAGCAATCGCTCTTGTTACGCCCGCGTTACATTCTGTTACATTATAAACTTTATTCGCGCCTACCTACTTAGAAACCCCGTTTCTTTGTGTAAATCTAACCGGAAATTTAGGTAATATTTTGTTCGTCTCAATGGTAAATGGGCGATCGCATTTTCCTCAATACAGGGTCGCCTACTTCCTCCAGTCCCAACGTTTGTGCCACGTTTGCCGTTCATCTCACAAACTTAATCCTATGCACATATTCACAGCCGCCGATCGCACCTATATTCTGGGGTTAGCAGCACTCCTGAAGTCTATAGATCTCAATGTTAGCCAATCTGGGGAGGAGCAGGTCAAAATTAGCGTTGTATCTACCAGGATATATTCACCGCAAAAGGAACAGTTACAGAATTGCTGCAAATACCCGATTGAATGGCAAGAATTGCAATCTAATTACAACCAACTTCTTTCGGTATCAGGTTCTAAACTTCCTTACGTTAAATTGGAGCCGCAAAAATATACCAAAGAAACAGAAAGGCTGATTTGGCTCGACAGCGATACGATCGTTCTGGGCAGCTTAAAGCCGCTGTGGAACCTAGATTTTCAAACTCTGCCGATAGCAGCCGCAGCCAACGTCTGGGGAAATCCCAACAATTATCAAGATCGAAACTGTTATTTCAATAGTGGTGTTTTAGTTTACAACATGAAGCTTTGGGAGGAAGAACAACTGTCGGAAAAGTTGCTCCAAAACGCTAGGGCTCACGTTTGGGGCGATCGCGATCAAGGTGCATTAAATTCAGTTTTAGTGGGAAGGTGGAAGCAATTAGAGCAAATATGGAACAACCACAAGACTGATGATATGTCAAGTAAAGTGATGCACTTTATGTCAAGACCGAAACCGTGGGAAAGCTCCGCTCCCAATCAATTATGGCTTGATATGTTGTCTCAGACACCGTTTAAGGACGAACTGGAAAAAATTCCAAATAAGTTTAAGGGGCTGTCGAGCTTTTACGTAAAATACCAAAGACTTGACAGGTGGTTGAGCGAACCGATACTCAAGTTTAAGAGTTACATGAAACAACAAAAACGTTAAGGTCAATCGATTTTAGATTTTAGATTGAAGCTTTGACCCCACGGATGAATCCGGGGGCTTGTATCCTGGATGCTTTTGGTCAAAATTGGTCTTTCATGCCGCGCAATCGAGCGAAGGTTTGCACTGGATCGGAGGTGTTGGCGGCTGATTGGATGCTGGGAAAATCCCAGCGCAAAAATGGGTTTGTGCTTTTTTCGAGGCCGATAGATGATGGTATTGTAGGTTGCGATCGACTGCGCGCTTCCTTGACTTTGGCGAAGCGCTGCTGTAAATCGGGATTGTCACCATCCACACTCAAGGCAAATTGCAGGTTGTTCAGCGTGTATTCGTGGGCGCACCAGACTCTCGTACTATCGGGCAAGTTTCGCAGTTGTCCCAGAGAGGCTAACATTTGGGCGGGAGTGCCTTCTTTCAGCCTGCCACAGCCTCCGGCAAATAAGGTGTCGCCGCAGAACAATTCGCCGATTTCGCTGTTGCTGGGGGGGAAATAGTAGGCAATGTGAGCTTTTGTGTGGCCGGGTAGGAAGAAGACTTCGGCGGTTCTGTTGGCGAAAGAAACTCGATCGCCCGCTTGTAAAAACACTTGCTGTCCGGGAATTCTGCCTCTATCTTCTGCTCCCCCGTAAACTTTTATTTGGGGAAAGCGATCAATCAGTTCCTGATTGCCGCCTATGTGGTCGCTGTGGTGGTGGGTAATGAAAATTGCGGTTAATTCGGCTCCGAGTGCTTGCAGTTGCTCTAATACTGGGTGCGATCGTGCTGGATCGACGACTGCTGCTGTGTGGCGATCGGGGTCGTGCAGCAAGAAAATGTAATTGTCGGACAGTACCGGAAGCCGATAAACCTGCATAGAAAAGTGCCTCTCTCGGAAAAATATTATATAATTAAGTTAATCTGAACGCTATCCGAAGGCTGATTGCAGATTTATTAAGTCTGCATATCTGTCTTGGTAAGTAAAACTCTGATACGTTTCTAATACGTTTCTAATACGTTATTTCTGCTGTTGAGCAAATTGATTTGCGGTCGGGTACGCATCATTTTTGGGTCAAGAACTGCAATCGGCTTTAACTATTTTGGCATAAAAGCGATCGAATAAATGCGAACATCTCACAACAAATCGAACTTAACAATTTCTCAAAAAGTCGATCGGATTGTAGCGTCTGGCAAGATCACTCGCAGGGAACATTTAGTTTTGACTTCGGCTATCCTGTCAGATGATAAAATTTCAGAAGAGGATCGACATCAGATTAATCGAATATTTGATTATATCCTAATTGGTCGCCTCAAGTTTATCGATTGAACACAAAGACTTGCACATTCAGCATCTATCTGGAGTATAAAAAGCGTTTTTTAGGAGTGCGATCGTCCCGTCTGGCACAGCAAAGCCTATATATTTCGCTTTAATTCTCCGGCTCACGCGGAGTGTGAAAGCGTCTGATGTGGAAGTCTCAAATTAACAAGGCTCTTGGCAATCCCAGCTACAAAAACAGGCAGAAGAAAATGAGTGCAGACAAACAAACTATTTTGGTGACGGGCGGAGCTGGATATATTGGCTCTCACGCGGTATTAGCGCTGAAAAACGCCGGTTACGGTGTGGTGATTTTGGATAATTTAGTTTACGGTCACAGAGATTTAGTAGATCAGGCTTTGCAGGTGGAGTTAGTAGTTGGCGATACGAACGATCGCACTCTTCTAGACAACTTGTTTGCTACGCACAAGATTGATGCGGTAATGCACTTTTCGGCTTACGCTTACGTGGGCGAGTCTGTTACCGATCCAGCTAAATATTATCGCAACAATGTCATCGGCACTATTACGCTTTTGGAAGCAATGATCGCTGCTGACGTGAAGAAATTTGTGTTTTCTTCTACTTGCGCGACTTACGGCGTACCGCAGAAAATCCCGCTCACAGAAGACCACCCACAAAACCCGATCAATCCCTACGGTGCTACTAAGTTAATGGTAGAACGGATTTTGTCGGATTTTGACGCTGCGTATGATTTCAAGTCTGTTTGTTTCCGCTATTTTAATGCCGCTGGGGCTGACCCTAACGGGTTGTTAGGAGAGGATCACAATCCAGAAACTCACCTAATCCCGCTGGTGTTGTTCGCTGCTTTGGGGAAACGAGATTCGATAGCGATTTTTGGCACGGATTACGATACTCCTGACGGTACTTGCATCCGGGATTACATTCACGTTAACGATTTGGCATCTGCTCACATTTTGGGATTAGAATATTTGTTAAATGGTGGCAAATCTGATTTCTTTAATTTGGGCAATGGCGGCGGGTTTTCGGTGAAAGAGGTTATAGAAACGGCTCGCCAAGTGACTGGAAAAGAGATTAAGGCTGTTGAGTGCGATCGGCGTCCGGGAGACCCGCCTGCTTTGGTTGGCAGCAGCGAGAAAGTCATCAAAACCTTGGGTTGGTCTCCAGAATATCCCGACATTAAGAACATTATCTCCCATGCTTGGCAGTGGCATCAAAAGCGTCACAGTTAGCATAAACTCAAATAAAACAAGTGCAAAAATTGAGTCGCAAATAATGTCAAACAGTCACAAGGATTTTTGTTTTTGCACATTAGCTTTTCGCAAAAAGTATCGCGAATTAGCCAAACAACTAGCAGCAGACTTAGAAACTCATTCTCTAGGGACGATGCTAGTTGTTTGTACTGACTACCCAAATGACTTTCAGAATTTGACGAATGTTTTCGCCTTTAAAAAAAGTCGCGAAGGTGTAGACTATTGTTATAATGATAAACGATTTGCACTAAAAAAAGCCTTAGAATTATGCCGAGTGACAATCTTTGTGGATGCAGATACAAGAATCATAGGAAAAGTGCCGGAGATAGAATGGATGTCAGGAATTACTTGTAAAGGGTTTATTCCCATTCTAGAACATCCACCAAATCAATCATTGCCGGGGAGAAAAGAGGCAATTCATAAATTAGCAAAAAAGCTAGAACTCCCCTTGAAAAATGTAAGTTTTGTCCAAGAAAATTTGTTCGTAATTGCCAGAGACAATGGAAAAGAAATTCAGTTTATTCAAGAATGGGGAAAGATTGGAAGATTTTTTGAAGTGCAAAAAGTCAAAACAAAAGACGGTAATCCCATTGGGTTAGCAACTGCTAAAGTTGGGTGGAATATTCGTAATGACGGGTGGCAGGAACTAGCTCAAATTATGGATCATTCTTTTGCTCATTGGGACTGGCAAAAAAATCAAGTAAGAACCTTTTGGGATAAAGTTGGGGATAAATTGCAGTTTGAGCATTGGCAATATCTCTATCGGTTATTAAAAACCCAGTTAATTGCCTTATTAAATTTCAATTTTTACTATCGTTAGATGAAAGATATGGATAGAGGATTTATTACTATTTTAACAGGTCTTTACTCTTTCCAAGATTGCGTTCATTTTCTGGCGTCTGTCAGGAAGTTTCACCGCGAACCCATTATTATTTTAATAGATAGAGTACCTCTAATTTTATATCCTTTACTTCAGGTGTTCGGAAATGTCATATTGAAACCTGCACCGTCTCACGAAAATCCTGTTTTAGCGTCGCGGCTAGCTAAGCTGGCTTTGTACGGGGAATCTCTGTTTGAGAAAACTATTTATATGGATTGTGATATTTGTTTGCTGTCGCCAATAGATGAGGTTTTTGATTTTCTTGATGGGGTGGATTTGTTGGTGACGGAAGATGTGCAGCCTGTCATTGCTAAAGCGGCAAATTTATTAAGAGTCAAGCAGGATATTCTGTCAACTTTGCAGTCTGTCGGGTTGCCGCTAAATGAAAATAGCATTCAATACAATGGCGGATTTATCGCTTTTACGAAAAGCAGTAAAACTCAGGAATTGTTTATAAACTTTAAGAAATATTTCGACATGGTAGAGGCACATCAAAATGTGCTACTCTTGAGAGACCAGGGAGCTTTTGCGGCGGCTGTTGAATCGGTGAAACCGAAAATGACAACTTTGTCCCCGGTTTACAACTACTTGGATAAGTGGAAAGATGTTTATACGATCGACAAACCGATTAAAGTAATGCACTGCACTTATCCTTACCGCCCTCAGTACGCCAAGAACGTGACGCGATCGCTCTTTACTAGAATAGTCGATCGCACGGCTAAAATATTTTTACCAAATCAACTTAACAATCCCTGGCGTTTAAAATAATTAAAGTTTGTTGGCAAACTGGAGCAAAAGCAACAAAATTCAGCCCCTAATTAAAAAAAATAGCCTCAACATATCCGAAAATTTACCTAGAAGAATTATTGCTGGCTGGAATAACAGTCTTGGGTTCATTATTGTGTTTTTTTTACCAAAAGACGCGTTGCTGCCCTTTCCCCTGGTTAAAAACCCGGTTGCTTTGGTCGGGAGTGCGTGAGTCCCCATCGCCTTGACAAAAGCTCGGTTAAGCAGGAAAATTAAACAAATGTTTTAAACAAAATACTCAGTGAAAGTTTCATTAGTAGTGAGCGATTTGTCAGGAGGAGGTGCAATTCGTGCTTTTTTATTAGCTCAAGTCTTGATAGAGCTTAAATGTGATGTAGAAGTTGTTGGATTTCAGTTTGGCAAGGAATTGTACGCTACTCCTCCCAGAGACATCCCGGTATGTGCAATACCGGGTAACAATTATCCGGGGTTTTTGATGGATGCTCAAAAACTTTGGAAAAAAATAGATGGGGATATTATTTATGCAGTCAAACCTAAACCTACAAGCTTTGGGCTATCACTGCTAAAAAAACTGGCGACTCGCCACTCTATAATTTTAGATATAGACGACTGGGAGCTGAGCTGGTGTGGCGGAGATGAATGGAAATACCGTCCATCTTTCAAACAACTTTATCGAGATATTTTTAAACACAACGGTCTATTGAGAGAACCAGATAATCCGCTCTATCTCAAGTGGATGGAAAGTGTCATTCACCGTGCTGATGCAATCACCATTGATACTGAGTTTTTAAAACAGCGTTTTGGCGGTGTATATTTGCCTAATGGTAAGGATACTGCAATGTTCGACCCTGCTAAATACAATCCTGAATTGAGCAGACAGCGTTACGGCTTGTCCGGGTATAGAGTTCTGATGTTTCCGGGGGCACCGCGACCTCATAAAGGTGTTGAGGATGTTTTGATGGCCCTCGAACAGTTAAATGAGCCCGATTTAAAATTAGCGATCGTCGGCGGGAGTCCTTATGATGATTATGATGATAAACTTGTGAAACAATGGGGGCGTTGGATTATTAAACTGCCAAGGTTTCCAGTGGAGAAGATGCCGTCCGTTGTAGCGGCGGCTCATGTTGTCGTTGTTCCTCAGCGAGAAACTCTCACAGCCGTGGCTCAGTTTCCGCTCAAGCTGACAGATGGCATGGCAATGGCTAAGCCTGTTTTGTCTACGCGAGTGGGGGATATTCCAGCAATTTTAGAAGGAACGGGTTATTTAGTCGATCCGAGTTCTCCCGCTCAAATTTCACAAAAAATTCAATGGATATTTCAAAATTTGACAGCGGCTAATTTACAAGGAATGAAAGCTCGGGAAAGATGTGTGAAAAAATATAGTATTCAAGCAATGAAACCGATCCTTTCAGATATAATCGCAGGTATGTAAATGTTATTTTAAAACAACTCACGGGAGGAAGAAAAGCTGGCTGTTATTAAAGAATATTTTGAGATGCCGTACTGTTTAGCTGGGAATGCTTCATGTCTGCCAATAAGCTACTCCTAAAATTTGCCAGACGATATCCCGGCAGGATTTTCTTAACTGTGATGCTGGGTTTTTCTGGCGCTTTATTCAACGGTATCAGCACTACTCTGATTGTACCAGTGCTTTTAAGTTTTTTAGAGGAAGCGATCGAGCTGCGTGGTGCTCCACCTCTAATTAAAACTTTGATGTATCCCTTTGAGGGAATGCCCGGAAATCAGCGTTTAATGTTGATGACCGGGGCGGTTGTGCTGGCAATTTTTTTTAAAAATGTTGCGAGTTATATCAATACTTTAGTAGCTACTTCTCTGACGCGATCTCTGACTTTTGATTTGCGAGAAGCAGGTTTGCGGTTGTTGTTAGAAGTAGATTTAGATTTTTACTCTAAAACTAAAGTCGGGGATTTAATTAATAGATTGGGCGGAGAGATTGGTCGGACTGCTAGTGCAGTTGGTACGGCCATCGGAATGTTTACTACCTCAATCACAGTTTTGGTGTTTGTGGGCCTGCTACTATCGATCTCGTGGAAACTGACGGTGACAGCTACAGTTTTGCTGGCGTTAGTGGCTTGGACAAATCAATATATTATTAACCGTTCCAAGCATTTTGGCCACCTGCTTTCTGAAATGTCGAAAGATTATTCGGTTAGGGTGCTGGAAACCATTACCGGGATTCGGCTGGTCAAGTCAACGGGGAACGAGGAAAGGGAGTATCAGCGGATCAAGCATTTAATTCAAAGGCGAGAACAAGCCGATTTTCAGGCTCAGGTAAATTATGCGGCGATCGCCCCAATTAACGAAGTTGTTAATTTGATAGTTATAATTTTGATTGTATTTATAGGTCGCACAATATTTGCGAATGAGATAGAGTCTATTGCTACAATTTTATTAACCTATTTATTGGTACTGTTTCGATTAATCCCTTTAATTTCTCAGTTGAATAGCGGGCGCAGTCAATTTGCTAATACGTCGGCTAGTGTAGAGGTGGTTAATGATTTTTTGAGCTGCGAGGACAAGCCATTTATGCTGAACGGTTCTGTGCCTTACACTAATTTGCGATCGGGAATTCATTTTAATAAAATATCTTTTAGTTATCCTAACCACAAAAATTTAGTTTTGCAAGGAATTGATTTATTTCTACCTCACGGCACTACTTTGGCTTTGGTAGGAACTTCGGGTTCTGGTAAGTCAACTTTGGCAGATTTACTGCCGAGATTTTACGATCCTACAGAAGGTCATATCTCGATCGATGGCAGGGATTTGCGGGAATTTGACCTGAAAAGTCTCAGACAAGCGATGGGTATTGTTAGCCAAGATACGTTTTTGTTTAATGCTTCAGTGCGTGAAAATATTGCTTATGCTAGACCCGAAGCGACTGATGAAGAAATTGTGGAAGCGGCGAAGGGAGCGAATGCTTACGAGTTTATCCAACTATTGCCGGAGGGGTTGGATACTCAAATTGGCGATCGGGGCGTGATCTTATCGGGAGGGCAGCGTCAGAGAATTTCAATTGCTAGAGCCCTGCTGCAAAACCCGGAAATCTTAATTTTAGATGAGGCAACGAGTTCGCTGGATACGGTTTCGGAAAGGTACGTGCAAGCGGCGATCGAGAAATTGAGCTACGATCGCACAACCTTAGTCATCGCCCACCGCCTCTCCACAGTCCAAAAAGCCCACAAAATCGCCGTGATCGATCGCGGACAAGTAGTAGAAATTGGTTCCCACGAAGAATTGCTAGCAAAAGGAGGTTACTACACTCGCTTGTATTCAGTGCAATTTGCTGAAGAAACCGCTCGCGATGAAGCTCTAATTAGAGGTTCTTACGAAATTCGCACTCGCCTGACTCCCATGATAGCTTACCTCAAAATGCTAGTAGATGAAATGGTAGACTCTCCCGAAGAAAGAGACGAGTTAATCAGAGAATCATTTCACTCTGCTGCTAATATTTTCACGACTTTAGAATTTATAGAAAACACTATTAAGCGTCAGGCTGTTAAAAAGTAGGCAGTTGGCAGTTGGCAGTTGGCAGTTGGCAGTAGTCATTAGTCATTAGTCAACAGTCAACAGTCAACAGTCAACAGTCAACAATTACTAATTACTAACTACCAATTACCATGTCCAAATATTATGTATTTTTTACCAGAAATATCTTGCCGCAACCCAATGTAGCGAGCTTAGTTCAAGTTGCACACTCTGCCAATGCCGCAGCAAACCTCGGTTATCCAGCAGTTTTGGTATACCTCCGCAAAGGCTGGAGTGCTTTGAATCCGGTTGATTTGCTTTTTCCTTTTCAACCCAGGAAACCCGATGACAAACTTGCCAAAATTTACAATATTCAAGATAAATTAAAAGTAGCAGATTTACCGATGCCGTGGCCGATCGACCTTTTGGACAGCAAGTGGACGAGTTCTAGTACAATAGTATCAAAATACTACTTACCAATTCACCTGCTTAAATCCACTAAAATTGTCCATACCCGCGACTGGAACTTTGTCAAAGCTGCAGTTAAAAACGGAATTCCCGCTATCTACGAACAGCACCACCATGAAAACAAGCAATTTGAATCAGAAATTGTCCGCAATCCTCTGTTTCAAATTGCTGTAACTGTTGCCGATACTGTCCGAGACAGCATGATTAAGAAAGGGCTGCCGCCAGAAAAAGTAATTACGCTGCACAACGGTTTTAACCATTTGTTTCTCGCGAGACAAACAGAAGCTGCCCAGAATTGGCGACAGCAATTATTAGAAGATGACAGACAGCATTTAGCGGTTTATGCAGGCGGACTTTACCCGTTTAAAGGTGTTGATATGTTGGTGGATGTGGCTAAGGAATTGCCGCAGGTTCAATTTGCGATCGCGGGCGGTGATTCATCCCAAGTAACGGCCTACCAGCAGTTAGCCAAATCCAAGCAAGTTAACAACATTAAATTTCTCGGCTACCTCCCTCAAAATCAACTTGCTAGCTTGCTGCAAGCAGCCGATGTTTTGACTCACCCCCACTGTTTGACAGAGGCGGCGACATTCACATCTCCTTTAAAATTATTTGATTACATGGCATCGGGAACTCCGATTGTAGCGACAGAGATTGCATCTTTAATGGAATTTAAAGCGGGAAATATAGCAGCAACTTGGTGCGAACCGGATAACCCGCACCAGTTTGCACAAAGCATTCGAGATTGTTTAACCAAATATCCGAGGAAAAGCGAAGGTTATGCAGAAACATTGAATTTTGTCAAGCAGTTTTCGTGGGAAAATAGGATAGAGAAAATTTTGAGTTATGTGGATGACAAAGTGCGATCGCAAATCATTCATTAATCCTCCTCCGATAATTGTAAAATCCGTAGGGGCGGGTTTTACCAACAATCATCGCCTAAAATTAATAATCTCATAAACCCGCCCCGCCCACACGCAAAAACCAGATTTATTATTAGATATGAACCCAAAAATTATCGGCACAATCACCACCTATCCAGGCATGAACCAAAGCGACTGGCTGTGGCAACAAACCCCCCAAAACTTCGGCAAATGGGGCAACATTCAAATGCTCGCCAACCACCCAGAACCAGACTTTTTACTCATGTATCAATTCGACTTTCCCCGATCGCCCAAAAAGCAGTCATGGCTCGACAAAATCCGCCGTCCAAGCCCTCAAAACCCAGAAAATGACATTCGAGACAAATTGCGCGGTGTCCCCAAGGAACGCATAATTTACCTGATCCGCGAGCCACCATTACCAGAAGTTATTGAAATTACGAAAGCTAACTACGAACAAGCCAAACTTTATTGCGGTTACGTTTCCGGACCCGACGATTTCGCACCAAAGCCGGATTATATGCCCGCGATTTGGTATCACTCTAACTCGTTTCGAGAACTCGATGAAATGCCTGCGCCGCCGAAAACTAAATCCTGTTCTTGGATTACTTCAGGTGTTAGCCGCACCGCCAATCACCGCCACAGATTAGACTTTATCAAATTGCTGCGATCGCAAGAATTGGATTTTGACCTTTACGGGCGAAACTTGCCAACTTGGGCGCGCGGGAACGGCACTGTAAACAATAAATGGCACGCCGTGGCACCATACTATTACAACTTAGCTATAGAAAATTATGCCGAAAACGATTGGTATGTCAGCGAGAAGCTTTGGGATGCTTTGTTAGCTTGGTGTTTGCCAATTTATTACGGCGGTTCGGCGGCGGATAAGTTGTTGCCGGCGGGGAGTTTTCTGAGGCTGCCGAGTTTGGATGAGAAAGGAGTAGAATTTATTAAAGAGGTTGTGGCTAATGCGGATTATTGGCATGAAGCCAGGGATAAAATTGCCGAAGCCAGACAAATCATTCTCCACGAATTGAACTTGCTCAATTGGCTGTCTAACTTTGTATCTTAGGAAATAGCGCGATGACAGAAAACCCAAATCAACCCAGAGAATACGATGCCGTCAAGGGCGGTGAATCTCAAGTGCCATTCGCTGCGGCTGTTTTAGGCGGGATTCCCGGCGTTAAGAGTCGTTTGGCTTCACCGATTGTTGAGGTAAAAATTGCTGCACTGTCTGAAGCAATAAGATATGGAGATGTTGGTTTAGATTTAATCGTTGGAGCACTGCAAGATGAATCGTGGCAGGTGAAGTTGGCAGTCTTTTTGGTGCTGAAGGATAGAGATGAACCAAATATAAAAAAGCAGTTACAAAAATATTTTCCTACTTTTGACTTTGATGCGATCACAGTAAATGCTAAAGGAAAAAAAAACAGTCGCTACCGTTATTATGCTCACTTCTTCGCCGAAGACTTAGGGAATCCAGTTGTGCTGGAAATGGTTTATATTCCCGGAGGCACATTTATGATGGGTTCGCCTAAAAGTGAAGAAGGACGATATGATTACGAAAATCCGCAGCATCTAGTCACGGTACCGGCTTTTTTTGCAGGCAAATACCCCATCACCCAAGCACAGTGGGAAGCAGTAATGGGAAACAACCCATCTGGTTTCAAAGGTGAAAAACGTTGTGTAGAAAATGTATCGTGGGATGATGCCGTCGAATTCTGTGCCAAAGTCTCGCAAAAAAACGGGAAAAAATATCGCCTCCTGAGTGAAGCAGAATGGGAATACGCCTGTCGTGCGAAAACCACAACCGAATTTCATTTTGGAGAAAACATTACCCCGGATTTAGTAAATTATCACGGATATTACCCCTACGCAAACGCTCCCAAAGGACTTTCCCGCAAAGAAACAACCAATGTCGGGAGATTTCCCCCCAATGCCTTTGGACTGTACGATATGCACGGCAATGTTTGGGAATGGTGCAGCGATAGATGGCACGAAAACTATAACGGCGCACCAACTGACGGAAGTTGCTGGGAAACGGGCACATCTGAATACCGTATGCTGCGTGGCGGTTCCTGGGACAACTATGCGGTCAATTGTCGCAGTGCCGATCGTAACTGGCTTTCGGCGGGCGGTCGCCGCAGGAAGATCGGTTTTCGCGTAGCTGTGGATTTGGCCTAGTCTCCGGTTTTCGGGTCTCTGCTTTAATCACCCGGGCTCGCCCTCCTCTACCATTTTACTAAATGATTCGGCGGTGGAAACCGCAACTACATAAACCAAGTCCGCCTTCGCGAGACTATATATATGAATGGAATTTGCACGCTAGCCAACGATACAGTTTACGACCAACTAATTGCCTTGCTCAACAGTATTGAAGTTATCTTAGGCTCAAATACTCCTGTCTGTATTTATCCTTTCGACGACCAGATACAGCAAATCAAAGCTGAAATTGTCAACCGTCCCAACGTCTTTATTTATGAAGATAGCGCCTCAATTCAGCGATGGGACAAATTCATGCAAGCAGCGGCACCAGAGCGTTTGAACCGCAAAAAATTTCGGCTTTACGGCGCACATCGGCGCTTTTGCGCTTTCGACGGCCCGTTTGACAAGTTTATCTACATGGATGCGGATACTTTGGTGATGAATTGCCTTGATGCTGTTTTTCAGAAGTTAGAGGGATCGGATTTTGTGGTTTATGATTTTCAATTTCGCGATCCAACTAAAGTATACAATATTCAGTCACCAAAACTCCTCGAAGTTTTTGAGCAGAATCGGATAGACTCGGAAATATTTTGTTCTGGATTTTACGCCAGCAAGCAAGGATTGTTTGAGCAAGATACTAGGGAATGGCTGTTAGCTCAACTGCAATCGGGGGAGGCGGAAATTCTCTATGAAGGTGCGGGAGAACAGCCGTTGCTCAATTATATGGTGATGAAAACGGGGATGAATAGCTATAATTTTGCTTATAGCCTCCCGGATGGCGAAAAAACTGGGTGTAGCGTTACTTCTAAACATTTTGAAGAGCACGATCGCATTTTGTACGACAAGGGAAACCGACTTACTTACATTCATTATATTGGTGTGCCGCCGGATTTAATTCGGAGAGTTTGTGCGGGCGAAAATATTGAGTTTCCCTATCGCGATTTGTTCCTGCATTACCGCTATCTCCGCGAACCGTCCAAGCGTCCGATTTTTGCCCAAGCCCCAAAGTCTTATACTGAGGTTTCTGCGCCGAATTTGTTAAAAAGGGTATTGAGAAGGTTGAGGATAAATGTATGAATCGCGGTATTTATATTGTTGCCAATGATAAGGTGATGGAAAGTGCGATCGCCCTTTTAAACAGCATACGTCTGTACAATTGTCAAGTACCTATTTTTCTGATTCCCTTCGACGACAATTATCAGCAAGTCGCAGCCGCACTCAGCAGTCTCCACGGGGTGCGATTGTTCCCAAATCTGGAGTTTGTGGAACAGTTTACCAGAGAAATTGGCCAAACGTTCGATCGCAACTTTTTAGCCCTCCCCAACAAAATGCGAAAACTCGCCGCCTGGTTTGGCCCCCTGGACGAATTTCTGTACATCGATACCGATATCATCGTCTTTGAAGACATCGCAGACAACTTAAACAAACTATCAGAAGTAGACTTTTTTTGCTGCGACTACCACCACCTCAGCGAAAAACTGCGAAATGTATTTTCACCCGCTGTAAAAGAACAGAATATCTTTACAGATTCACAGCTTCAAGATGTATTCAACAGCGGTTTTTGGGCTTCCAGAAAAGGAACTATTACAGAATCACAAATGTATGAAATTTTGCGAGAATGTTCGCAGCATCAAGAATATTTTGACTTTACTCAAAATGTCACAGACCAACCTATACTAAATTATATCATTCTTAAACTAATTCCCAAGCGCTGCAATCTTGTTAAATATTCAGCAACAGAACCTGGAAGCTGGGCGGGTTCCAAGCATTTTCAAGAAATAGATTATGTTCTTTATGACAAAGGCAAAAGGTTAAAATATCTTCACTGGGCTGGGATAAAAATTAAAATAGGTAGTCCTTATTGGAAACTTTGGAAACATTATCGTTATCTCAATGAAGAAGATAAAAAATTAAATTTAGTGCAAAAAATATTTCGATATTGGCATGGATAAATAATATTGTTTGTAGTCACACGGCGATTGAAATCTCTAGCAACGCAAGCACATAAACAAAGTTCACGCGGAGTAATAAATTACCTGGTTTCAAGACCGAGTTTAGTAACGAGTAGAATTCTTCAATCTAAAATCTAAAATCTAAAATCCGATGACTGATGGCATTTATATTCTAGCAAACGATGTTGTTTTTGACCACTTAGTCGCTTTATTGAACAGTCTTGAAGTCAACGGGGCAAAAAATATTCCTGTTTGCATCATTCCCTACGATGATAACTTGAAAAAAGTGCGAGTAGAAATTGCAACTCGCCATAATGTAACCCTGTTTGAAAATACCGATTCCATCCATTTCTGGGAAGACTTTGCAACTAAAGTTTGGACATCTCATCGCAAAGCTCAAAAAGTTTGGCCAACTAAAGGTTGGCGGCAAGTTCACTGTTTGGGAATGCACCGAAAATTTTGCTGCTTTGACGGCCCTTTTGACAAATTTGTCTATTTTGACAGCGACACTCTGTTAATGGGTTCTCTAGATTACATCTATCAAAAACTGGATGAATTTGATTGGGTAGCCAACGATTTTCAATACAAATCAGACCTTAATCATGTATTTGATTTATCCTCTGGGAAACTGCCAAAAGTTTTTAACATTAACCAACTGCAATCACATATTTTTTGTGCGGGTTGGTTTGCTGCAAAAAAAGGTATTTTAAATCGAAATAACTCAAGCCAGCTTTTAGATAAGTTGACTTCGGGAGAAGCAGAAATTTTGTCTTTGCGGGGAACAGACCAACCTTTATTTAACTATTTAGTCGCCCGTAGCGGCATCTCTTTTTATAACTTTGCTTATTATCAACCTGCACAGGTAACGGGCAATCATTGGTCTTCTCAATTTGATGTGATAGATTATGTTCTATACGACAAAGGGCGACGGTTGACTTACTTGCACTACATGAGCATTTCTGCTGCAAAGTTTACTCGATTGTGTGCAGGCGAAGATGTTGAGATTCCCTACCGAGACGTATTTCTGCACTATCGCTATTTGAATTCGCCGCAAACACAGCCAAAACTCGTGCTTCCAAATTTGTTGGTTCGCTTGCAGAGAAATCTCCAAAGTTGGGTAATTCAAAAAGTTAACAATGTTCAATTTAAGTTGCGGAATTTCTGGGATAGATAGGATTTAACTGTACAAAGACTGAATCCACTCCCATTCGCGCCTTAAACCTTCTTCTAAAGCAACCTGCGGCTGATAACCTAAGATTTTCTGGGCTTTAGACACATCCGCGCTAGTGTGCCGCGCATCTCCCCTCGCAGCTTCGGTAAAATCTATCCGAATAGGTCGATCGACAATTCTCTCTATTGTCTCAATAACTTCTTTTAAAACTACCCGACTTCCCCCACCAATATTAAAAACTTCCCCCGCAGCTTCTGGAACCTCAGCCGCCGCTAAATTCGCAGCAACGCAATCGCTGATAAACGTAAAATCCCGCGTTTGCAATCCGTCGCCGAAAATTGAAATCGCCTCGTCAAACAAAATCGACTTAAAAAACTTGTGAAAAGCCATATCGGGGCGCTGTCTCGGCCCGTAAACCGTAAAATAGCGCAGGGAAGTAGTCGGAACGCCAAAATTTTTGTAATAAAGCCCGCACAAACGTTCACCTGCTAATTTCGTAATTCCGTAGGGAGAAACCGGCTGCGGACAAGCATTTTCATTCGTGGGAAAAGATTCAGCATTGCCGTAAATTGAAGAAGAAGAAGCATAGACAAACTTTTGCAATTTAGGCGCATCTTTGGCAGCTTCTAACAATACTTGAGTGCTGTTAATATTGCGTTCGGTATAGCTGCGAAAACCGTCGCCCCAGCTAGCACGAACTCCTGCTTGCGCCGCCTGATGAAATATTACCTTAGCATCAGATAAAAGACCTCGCCAATTTAGAGACAAAATATCGCCTTCCACCAATTCAAAACCCGGATACTTTTCAAGTCGTGCAATATTCTTGCGCTTGAGGCCCGGATCGTAATAATCGTTAAACTCATCAACACCGATCACCGTCTCCCCTCGATTTAAAAGAGTTTCTACTAAGTTAGAGCCAATAAATCCCGCCGCACCCGTAACAATTAAAATACTCATTCGATTTTAGATTTTAGATTTTAGATTTAAAACTTTTTACACAAGTTATTTCCTAAGTTGTCATCATCTTTTTTCTCTTCCTCTGCGTTCTCTGCGTTCTCTGCGGTTCAAAAAGCATCAAATAGGATAATCTTAGAGAACTATCAACCCCTTTGCTTTTCACAACAAAAGAGGTTGATAGTTAACTTTCATTGTTCAAAAGAATCTAAATCCAGCGCTTGGGAACCTCCGCGTTCTAACTCAATCAAAAGCTTACCTAGCTGAGTCCAAACTAGCCAACTCGTGAGTACCGTCAGCGGCAAAGCTAGGGCATAAGAAAGTAGTTTGGGGAAGCCAAAAATCTCCATCCCAGAAGCTAAAAATACGCAAATACCGCCAGCCATTCCCAGAAAAGGTATGACTAATTGCAGCCTTGGCAGGTTAGCCAAAGTGCGAGTAGAACGATTTTTAGACCACTGTTGTACGGATTGTTTGAGAGTTGCTTCAAATGCTACGCCGGAAGCCATACCTGCTAGTAATCCGGCCGACATTAAAAAATAGGGAGGTTCTGGAAAATAATACACGAATAATTCCTTAATTGGGGGAAGGGGGAATGGGGAATTGGGCATGGGGCATGGGGCATTGGGCATTGGGCATTGGGTATGGGGAATTAGTTATTAGAACCAACAACTAACAACCAACAAATAACCAATGACTAATGACTAATGACCAATGACTAATGACTAAAATCGAGTTAGCGCGGCTGCTCCTGCTGTGGAAAAGTCCGTCAAAGCGCCTAGAGCAACGTTGAACAGGCGACCGGGCTGCAAATCTTCCTTGACTAAGTTCCACAGGCTGCGAACTTCTTCGGTGTGGATTCGATCGTCCTCAATCAAAGCTAACATTAGCTGGCGTCTCAAAAACGACCCTTCCTCTGACAGCAAAAATTGCAAGCCTAGTTGGGCTGTGGGGAGCAAGTCGAAACTGCGATCCGATCGGGCGATCGCGATCATGTCCTCTAACCTGTTCCACTGGAATTTGCCATCTTTGAATAATACCTCAATCAGACGCCGCCGCAGTGCCGGAGATTCTCCGTTCAACAAACGCCGCGCTACATAAGGATACGCCACCTCGACTATCTTGAAATTCGGATTCAGGGTCAGGGCCAAACCTTCTTCTGTCACCAGAGAGCGAATAATTAAGGCAAATTTCGCCGGCACCCGGAAAGGATAATCGTACATCAACTCCGAAAACTGGTCTGTAATCGTCTTGAAGTTAAAATCTGACACCTTTTCGCCGACGATATCACCCAGTACAGATTCCAGCGCCGGGACGATCGGCATAATATCTGTATCTGGTGTCAAAAAGCCAAGTTTGACAAAATCCTTGGCTAATTGTAAGTAATCTTTGTTGATCAAATGAACGACAGAATCAACCAAAGTTTCTTTAGTTGTTTCTTCCATCTGATCCATCATCCCAAAATCAATGTAAGCCATGCGGCCGTCCGCTAAGGCAAACAGATTTCCCGGATGAGGGTCAGCGTGAAAAAATCCGTGTTCCAGCAACTGCCGCAAACCGCTGCGGACTCCGACTTCAATTAAACTATCGGTATCCAAACCTGCGGCTTTAACACTTGCCATATCTGTCAGCTTGATGCCGTCAATCCATTCGAGAGTCAGAACGCAGTTTGAAGTATAGCGCCAGTAAATGCTCGGAACTTTTACTGTCGGGTCGTCGGCAAAATTTGTAGCAAATTTCTCGGCGTTCCGGCCTTCATTGATATAATCAATTTCCTCGAACAATTTGATACCAAATTCATCGACGATCAAACAGAGGTCGTGACCGAGATTCAGCGGCAACAAGGGGCCCAACCATCCAGCCGCCCAGCGCATTAAATAAAGATCCAGGCTCAAAACTGGCAGCAAATTCGGTCGCTGAACCTTGACTGCTACTGCTTCCCCGGTGAGGAGGCGAGCTCGGTAGACTTGACCAAGACTTGCCGCGGCGACAGGTTCGGGGGAGATTTCGCTGTAGGTTTCGCTAATTTTGCGATCGAGTTGCGCTTCAATAATCTCGAAAGCGCGCACGGAGTCAAACGGCGGCAATTGATCCTGAAGTTTGATCAATTCTTCGAGAAAGTCTTTGCGGATCAAATCCGGTCTGGTAGAAAGTGCTTGGCCGACTTTAATGAAAGTGGGACCCAAGCGAGTGAGTATTTGTCGCAGGTGGGTGGCTCGTTCCGGCTGGTGTGCTGCGACTTCGTGCTGCCAACTGTCCCACAGCATCCCCAGCACAAAGCCCGCAAAAGACCAAATAACGGTAATTGCGCGCCAAATTGCTTTCCAAGGACGTTTGCGGTAATACTGAGCGATCGCTTGTGGATCGTAGCGTCTAGCCTGAGTGAATTGATACTGAGGCACTCGTTTATTTTCCTCTTATCTTCTGAAAATTACAGGTTAAATTGAGAATTGGGCATTGGGCATCGGGCATCGGGCATCGGGCATCGGGCATCGGGCATCGGGCATGGAAGTCGAAAGTTCAAATATTATTTATTCTTTCTTCTTCGTTCTTCCTTCTTCGTTCTTCCCTCTTCCCTCTTCCTTCTTCATCATTGACCGATCGCACTGCAAGGTTTAGGCGAGCGGAAAATGCACCCGTTCGAGGCGGATTGCTAGCCTAAATTTGTTTCTTTTCATTAAATATAGTACATAAAAGTACAAGTGATCAGTCAAAATACTTAACAGCTCTCCCTGACCAAGCCCAAAAACGGATACCGTGCCACGTACTTAAGTCGTGGAAAGATAAAAATTTTAGACCCTAGTTCAAGCACCCAGATTTATCTGTGGGGTAAATCTAAAATCTAAAATCTAAAATCTAAAATCGACTGACCGCTGCACATTCTCACACCACTGCAACCCTGCAATTCTTTTCTCCTCCTGCATTTCCCTCGCTGATGCCATCGCGCCAAAGCTACCGGATGCGATCGGCCTTTGCCAAGCAATCTTTCAGACCATAAATCGTCCGCTCTTGTTGATCCCTCGACAGTTCCGGGAACATCGGCAAAGACAAGACTTGGTGGCAAACTTGCTCAGCCTTTGGCAATTGACCTGCTTGATAGGCCAAAGATTTGTAAACAGGTTGCAGGTGCAAAGGTAACGGATAGTAAACCATCGAACCGATGCCAGCTTCCTGCAACTGAGCCCGCATCCAATCTCGAAAATCGCCAGAGGGATTTTGCGCGTCTTCTGGACTTGTTAGCCGGATCGTGTATTGATTCCAAACTCCTTTTGCCAAGGGCAATTCTTTGGGCACGGCAACTCCGGGCACGCGGGAGAGAAATTCGCTGTAAAGTGTGGCGATGGAACGTCGCTGGGCGTTCCAACTGTCGAGATATCGCAATTTAATGCTGAGAATCACCGCTTGCAGGGCATCTAAACGGCTGTTGTATCCGATTTCTTCGTAGAAATACCTAGAAGACTGCCCGTGTTCTTTGAGCATTCGCATTTCTGCTGCGAGGGCTGGATCGTTTGTCGTCACGGCGCCACCGTCACCGCAAGCGCCTAAGTTTTTGGTCGGATAAAAACTGAAGCAGCCGACATGGCCGATGCTGCCGACTTTTTGAGACTGCCACTGGGCCCCGACAGACTGGGCGCAATCTTCAATTACGGCTAAATTGTGCCGAGTCGCAATTTCCATCAACCGAGTCATGTCTACCGGTTGGCCGAAGATGTGGACGGGCATAATTGCCTTGGTTTTGTCGGTAATTGCCGCTTCGAGGAGTTCGACATCCAGATTAAAAGTCTCGCTGTCAATATCGACAAATACTGGAGTCGCACCGACGGCGCTAATTACCTCAGCGGAAGCAAAAAAGGTAAAAGGAGTGGTAATCACTTCATCGCCAGGGCCAATTTTGAGAGCTCGCAAAGCCAAAATCAGGGCATCGGTGCCGGAGTTGCAGCCAACGCACTCGGAAACGCCGATGTAGTCGGCGAACTCTCGTTCAAAACTCTTTACGGCTGGGCCGCCTACGTAGCCGCCAGAGGCAAGCACTTTTTGCACCGCAGCGGTTATCTCGTCGCCAATCTGCGCGTATTGGCGGGTTAAGTCGAGGGGGGGAACATTATTCACTCTTCACACCATAAATTTCAAGCATTATCAAAGCAAATTCTTGCAGCAAAACTGTTTTCCAGAAACCTTTATTCAAATATCTTATATTTGGACAGGCAAACAATCACATTATCGAAAGGGTGGGCCGGTGTTAATTGAGCTAGATTTTACAGATTTGGGTTGGGCTTTGGGGATGGTGGCGATCGCGATCGGGCTTTCGGCGTGGCAGGGATTGGGGTTGGAGGGGGCGATCGCGATCGCGGCGGGGCGCACCCTGATCCAGCTAATCTTAGTCGGGTACGTGCTCGCAGTCATCTTTGACCCGGAGGGGAAAAATCCTTGGCTGGTTTTAGCAGTTTTAGCAATCATGCTGACAACAGCTAGCATGGTGGCCAGCAACCGCATCAGCAAAAAAATCAAGAACTTACTGCCCTTAGTTTGGGGTTCAATTTTTATCAGTACGGCCTTGACTCTCGCCTATACAAACTTGCTAATTTTGCAACCTGACCCTTGGTACGAACCGCAATACCTGATTCCTTTAGCGGGTATGATTTTGGGCAATGCCATGAACTCCGGGGCGATCGCGGGCGAAAGACTTGTGAGTACAGTTAATAGCAGCCACTTAGAAATAGAAACCCATTTAAGTTTAGGTTCGACGCCGCAGCAAGCAGTAAAACAGTACCGCAAAGACGCGATTAAAGCTGGATTAATCCCGCTCTTAAATACAATGACGGTGGTAGGAATAGTAACTTTACCAGGAATGATGACAGGTCAAATGCTGAGCGGTGTCAGTCCTCTCGATGCAGCATCTTACCAGATTTTGATTATGTTTGTGTTAGCGCTGGCAACTGTAATCGCAACTCTGCTGTTGACAGAGGGATTGTCCCGAAAGTTTTTTAATCAAGATGCACAATTGATAAAATGGTAATTGGGAATTGGGCATTGGGCATTGGGAATTGGGCATTGGGCATTGGGAATTGGGCATGGGGCATTGGGCAGGGAATTGGTAATATAATATAGGTAGGAACTTGCATTTAGCCTTATTTTCTTGAACAGGCAAGATGCCTGTTCCACAAAGAGTGAGTTATCTTGTGGGGTGGGCTTCTAGCCCGCCCCTGTCATCACTAAGGAGAATAGCCATGATTCAAATAGCAACTAAACCGCTAACTTTTGAAGAATTTGCGGAATGGAAGCCCGAAAATGCACGTTATGAACTGCACAATGGAGAGATTGTTGAAATGTCACAGCCATTAGGAGACCATGAAGAAGTTATCGGTTTTTTAGCCTCCGAGTTAACTGCTGAGTTTAGAAAGGTAAAACTTCCGTACTTCATCCCCAAACAAGCATTAGTTAAGCCACTGGAAAACGAATCAGCTTATTCGCCCGATATTCCGATATTAAATCGCCCCAACTTAGCGTCAGAACCTATGTGGAAAAAATTCTCAACCGTGACTCAAGGCGCATCAATTCCGCTGGTTATTGAAGTAGTTAGTACGAATTGGCAAGATGACTACATCAAGAAAGTAGGCGAATACGAACTAATCGGGATTCCTGAATATTGGATTGTGGATTATCTTGGTTTGGGCGGCCGCAGGTTTATTGGCAATCCCAAGCAACCAACGATATCGGTTTATCAGTTGGTTGATGGTGAGTATGAAGTTAGTCTATTTCGGGGAGATGAGACAATAGAGTCGCCCACTTTTCCTGAGTTGAATTTGACGGCTAAACAAGTTTTTCAAGCTGGATTGACCGCAGGTGAAATTGCTGGCGATGCGTGAGTGTAAATATGCCGATCGTTATGACAGATTTTTTGCCCTCACGCACCCTATAACTACAACTACTTCGGTTCGTGACTCCCAATCCGCTTGCCTTCGCCATCGTACACCTGCATCGGGATTTTGGCGTTTTCGGCGATCGCCTCCAAAGCTTTTTGCAATGTTTGAACGTGGTTTTCTACAGCTTGGCGAGACTTCACAGCATTGTTGTTGTTTGCTTGGATGAAAGTTTGTTGCAATTTCTGCACGTAACCTGGAGTCATCTGCACCGCAATCAAATCTTTGCTAACAGTATAGTCGCAAATCTTGGGGTTGCCTTTACAAGTTCTATCTAAATCGGTGCGGGCTTTTTGCAGGTTCCTTTCTTCCTGCAACCTTACTTCTGCTTGCTGCAATGAAGTTTTGTAGGAAGCGATCAGGGGTTGGGCTTTCTGAGAATAGGCAGTTGCCGCCGGCACTTGCTCGGCGTAACTCAAAGCTCTTCGCCAGGATTCTGATGCTTTAAACCAGGCGTTTTTGCCCTCAAAAATTTGAGCTTCTGCTGCTAAAGTCACAGCTTGAGTATACGCATTTTCCGAAATTCCTTCGACATTTTTGCGCTCGCGAGCTTGTGAAAGTTTGGTTTCGTATTTGGGAACTAACAGTTTAGCTTGTTGGTAAGATGTCGTGCCCGTGGGAATTTCTGATAGGATGTCGAGGGATTCTTCCCAACCTGATTGCACTTGATCCCAAGTCTCGGCTGTCTGAGCTACGGCTTCGCGAGCTTCTGCTATTTGGGCTATACTTTTGGCATCGAGCAGCGTTTTTTCGGCTTTTTTCTCTGTGCTTAATTGCCGATTTCCAGTTGCTAAATTCTTCCCGTATTCCTGCTTTTTTTTCTGAGCAAACTCATAAACTGGACTGTCTGTGGGGATTTCTCCGAGTTCGGCGATCGCACTTTGCCACAGAGCTTGTGCTTCCTGCCCGTTCTCGGCAGAATAAGGCGGATTTTGGGTTTTCTGAGCTGCTGACTGTGCGAGGCGCGCTCCATCGATCGCAGAGTTTAAATTCTGATTTTGCGAACGGTAGCTTTCCAGAGCGCTTTGAGCTTCACCGCGATGAATTGACCAGGAGGGAATCGGTTCCAAAAGGGCGATCGCCTGTTTTAACTGTCGCTGCGCTTCTTGGGGGCTGTTGGCAACTTTTGACGTTTTCAGCGTCTTCGTCGAATTCTCGCTCAACTGTTTGGCCTTAGCTAAAGCACTACATTCTCCGATGACGCAGGGGCGGCTCAGCATATAATAACCGCCTGCCAAAACTAGCGCGGCGACACTGATGATTCCTGCTGCAGCCAGCATCGCAAACGGTGAACGCTTGGGTTTTTGGGCAACTGTTACCGCTTCCATATCCAGCGGATTGAAGGGATTGTCTCCAATATCTGCCGGGATTGCAGCTACCCTAAAGGCGATCGGATCGGAATTGCTGGAACTCTCAGAAAAATTGGGAAAATATTCTTCATCCCACGCATCTTTCTCATCCGTTTCTAACGGTATCTCCTCCTCAACATCCGCCGTCTGGGCTACATTTTCTGTTAAGACTATCCCGGTTTCTTCGGCGGGAATATTCTCGGTTTTTTTGAACAACTGCACTGTTTTTGGTTTTGACAAAACAGGGTTGTGCATGGTAAAAGAATGGAAAGCATAAGGCTGTTTTTGCCCGGTAATTTTTAGGCAAAGTCCAATCTGTTGAATAGATTCTGGTTCTATTTCGAGAATTGCTGCTTCTAGCACCGCAAAAGTCGGTTTGGCTTTGAGAACTAAACTGCGCGGGTGTTCTCCCACAACCGTTAAAGATTCATCTCGAAAATCGCAACTAATATAAAGCGGTAATTTTTTAAATCCGGCTGCTTGCAAGTGCTGCTGCAACTTTACTTCGAGAATTTGTGCGTTGCTTTGTCGCGTTGCTACTGTCATATTTTCTCCTCTGTCTAATCTCACCACTTTCGATTTTAGATTTTGAATTTTAGATTTTAGATTGCAGAATTGTCGGGATTTTTGATTAGTTTGAACTTTGGCACCGATTCATTCCAAATCTTAACTCTTAAAATTCAAGTTGCAACAAAATCTTAACTCTCAAATCTCAGCTTGCAAAGCCTGTCCATAACTTTCGCTGTAATAAACTTGATTAACGTCAAAACGCCCGCCATATTGTTTGAAAGGTGCTGCTGCATAACCAAGTGGCAGCAAACAGCAAACATCTACTTCTTCGGGAATTTGAAAGGCTTCTTTCACCTTAGCGCTGACAAAACCTTCCATCGGACAACTGTCTACCCCAAAACTTTTAGCTGCAATCATTAAGTGGGCTACTGCGAGCATTGTATGTCTGTTTGTCCAAGCTTCTAGGGAGTCGAAGCAGGGACGGTTCTCGAACAATTGCGGGATTGCTTGTCGCATATAACCGGCTAAATTGTCATTCATTGCGCCTGTGGTTTTGCCCAATTCGATGACTGCTTCGGTGTTTTCTGGCCTGCCGGCGCGCCGATCGCCACAACAGATTAATACTACTGGGGCTTCTACCACTTGGCGCTGATCAAAGGCGCAAGCTTTTAATTTTTCTTTGCTGGCTGGGTCTTGAAGTACGATAAACCGCCAAGGCTGCAAGTTGTAACCAGAGGGCGATCGCACTCCCAATCGCAAAATCTCTGCCAAGATTGCTGGGGGAATCGGATCGGGTTGGAAACTGCGCGCGGCCCGCCGGCTTTCGATCGCGGTTTTAACATTAATTGAAGGTTGGATTTCAATTGTCATGGATAATTGGTAATTGGTAATTGGTAATTGGTAATCGGTAGTTGGGAATTGGGTATCCGGTATCGGGTACTGGAAGTTGAAAGTTACAAGTTCAGTCCTGGACGAATAACCTAATTATTTAGGGTGCGCCGTGGGCAGCTTACGCCCATTAGGAATTGGGAATTATACCAGTTCCCAAAAGGATGCAACTCTAAAGAATATCCCAACCATTATGCAGTCATTCCCCATTTTTTAATCGAAAATCGAAAATCGAAAATCGAAAATGGTATCATCCCAAGCCCAACTCGCGCTTGAGCAAATTAATCGACTTAGAGCCGATGTAATTTTCGGAGCATATCAGTTGCGGGGGACGAATAATATCTTCTCTAGCCGCATTGATGGCAGCTTTTACTGTAGCAAAACTCGGTTGGTCGCAAAAAATTGTTCTGGCCGATCGCACGATCGAGTTAATCTTGTACTCGTCTGACACCAAGGCCGTCATCACCAGCAAATCCTCTCCCCGGATGCTGTGGATGATGACTTCGGTCGATCGTAGCATTCCCGGACTCAGGCTAACAAGCCCTAAATAACTGTCTTTCGGCAAACCCCCGACTAGCTGGATTTCCTGGCTGTAGTCGTAGATGTCTACGGGAATAACTCGCACCGAACGCGGTGCCGAAATCGATTCTGCTTCTCCGATAAAATATCGACTCGTGATCACAGTTCCCGAAGAGATTTGATCCAAAAAAGTACCTAGCTGTTCCATCGGCACTAACTGTATAGGAATGCGGAGAGCTTGTTCGAGTTCTTTCGCCATCAGTTCACCCACGCCGATGTCTTCTGTGGGGGCTGTGACGACCACTCTGGCGCTGCACCTGAGCCGCCAGTCAATTTCGGTCAAAAATAATTCCCTCGCTTGGTTGAGCGTACAGCCCTGTTCCAGCAGTTGATCGATACTTCCTTGCACTATTTTGTTGGCAAGGGGATATTCTTCGAGGATCGGAGATTTGAGTTTGTTGCCTACAACTTCGTTGCCTTGGGCGCGGACGTAAATGCCCGATCCTGCTTGGGCTTCTACGAGTCCGGTATTTTCGAGCTGGCGGTATACTTTGCTGATGGTGTTGCGGTGCAAACCCGTCTGCATGGCTAGCTGTCTGGTGCTGGGCAAGCGGTGTCCGGGCGGAAATTGTCGCGAGGCGATCGCAAACCTGATTTGATTGAATAGTTGGGTGGATGCTGGAATATCGCTATCGGTTTGAATATGAAATTGAACCATTATTAAAGGCTCCGACGACTTCAACTTAGTATTTTTATAACGTCGAGTACCGCGCCTAGGATTGCTCCGATATCTCTGTCTATAGCATAATCTTATTTGGTTGATCTGCAGCAGCCGTTCTGCCACAGGACGAGCGCCCCAAAGAGGCGATTAATCGCAGCCTGCAGAGTTTGCCTCAACAATCAGGTACTTTCAACTCTTAGCTTTATTTACTCTGCAATTTTGAGATCGCTTACTGTTTTTCTCCCCGTCAGTAAATAAGTTTGCATTAGCCCTTTACCTTTAATCTCGATCTCGCCACGATCTTCAAATTCATATTTATCCTGCAGCAGCTCATAAGTATAGTGGCTGACTTGAATGCGACCTGTTATGCCGTGAGATTCCATTCGGCTGGCTGTATTCACCGCATTTCCCCACAAATCGTAAATAAATTTTTTAGTGCCGATTACCCCTGCTACCACCGGCCCGCTATTAATCCCGATGCGGAGCTCAAATTTTGCGTCTAGCTTCACATTTAATTTCTCAATTGCTACTAGCATATCCAGCGCCATTTCGGCGATCGCCTCTGCGTGGTCTGGACGTTCAATGGGGATACCGGCTGCTACCATGTAAGCATCCCCGATCGTCTTGATTTTTTCTAAGCCGTGCTTCTCACTCAGTTGGTCAAAAGCTGAGAAAATTTCATTCAGCAAGTACACTAATTTAGTTGCGGACATGGTGGTAGAAATTTGGGTAAAATGCACCAAGTCAGCAAAAAGAATTGTTGCTTTTTCAAACTTGTCTGCAATCACTCCCGGTTTGTACTTCAACCTGTCGGCGATCGGTTCGGGCAAAATATTTAGCAGTAAACGTTCAGTTTTTTTCTGTTCTTTCCTTAGTGCAGATTCCATCTGCCTGCGTTTAGTTATATCATGAAAAAACACAGAAATGCCGTCGTGAGAAGGAAAAACCCTGACTTCCAACCACACTTTTAAGGGAGAATAATATTTTTCAAAAGCCACTCCAATTTGTTTGGCTACAGCTTCATGATACTCTTTATAAAAATCAGAATTCACGAATTCAGGAAACTCTTCCCAAAAATTTTTACCATAAAGTTCTTCCTGCGAGCGCTTCAAAAATTGCGATGCTTTGTAATTGATGTAAGTAAATCGCCACTGAGTGTCGAAAGCAAAAAAAGCATCGCTCATTCCTTCTAAAAAATTGACAATTTGCTCGTCGGTAGAACGCAGTTTTTCTTCTACTTGTTGGTGCCTGATCTGTGCGCGCTTTAATTTAGTCAGATTTATTCGCAACTCCATGTGGTTGATAATTTGCCGTCCTAAAGTCCGCAGCGCTTCTAGCTGTTGTGGGGTGAGATTACGAGGGATTGTATCTATCGCGCACAAAGTGCCGATGGGATAACCGTCAGGAGTTACTAGCGGGGCTCCAGCATAAAACCGAATATTTGGATCGGAAGTTACTAGCGGATTGGCGGCAAAGCGATCGTCATCTAGAGCATTGGGTACAACTAGCAATTGGTTGGGATTTAAAATAGCGTGGGCGCAAAAAGCTGACTCTCTCGGAGTTTCTGGCGCTTCCAGACCGACTTTTGATTTAAACCACTGTCGGTTAGAATCTATTAAGCTTACTAAAGCAATCGGAGTGCCACAAATATAAGATGCTAAAGCTGTTAGGTCATCAAAAACTGCTTCGGCTTCTGTGTCGAGAATGTTGTAGTTGTGAAGTGCTTCTAGCCTCTCTTCTTCGTTGCTGGGCAAAGGTGCAGCTTGCATCGGCGGCGGCGAGGATACAGGTTTGCGAACAATGCGTGGACGTGGAAGTATCAGTGCTACGAATTTTCTGACTTGCGAGAACAGTTTTTTAACTACTATCGAAAGATTTCTTGGCCAACCTTTATTCATCTTTATCTTTTTTCACACCTGATAAAACTGCGTATGTGCGATCGAACTCGGCTCAACTTACGTATTTACCGCAACTAACTCCTCAATCTCCGAAGCTTCTGTGGGCAATTTCCCTGTCAATACTTCTCTACCCTCATCAATGACAAGTATATCATCTTCTATGCGTATCCCCCGCACATCGGCAAATTTTTCCAACTCCTCCCACTTAACAAAATCTTCATATTTGGCGCGGTTTTCTGGGTCATTTAAGATGGCCGGCACTTGATAAAATCCCGGTTCGATCGATACCAGCATTCCCGGACGCAAAACTCGATTCAGCCGCAAAAACCCCAACCCAAACCGACTGCTTCTCGTTCTTCCTTCTTCATAGCCAGCCAAATCTCCTAAATCTTCCATATCGTGAACATCCAAACCGATTAAATGTCCGATTCCGTGCACAAAAAACAGCGCGTGAGCATCCATGTCTACCAAATCTTCAACATGACCCCGCAAAATACCTAAATCAACTAATCCTTCCGCCATAATCCGAGCCGCTAATAGATGAATATCTTGATATTCCACCCCCGGACTAATTTTATCAATACAAGCATCGTGTGCTGCCAAAACTACATCATAAATCGCTCTTTGAGTCGCTGAAAACTTTCCAGAAACCGGCCAAGTGCGAGTCACATCAGCCGCCCATCCCGTTGATGTTTCCGCACCGACATCTGCTAACAACAAATCTCCGGTTTGTAGGGAATTGTGATAATGTTCGCTGTGCAGAACTTCCCCATGTACTGTAACTATACTGGGATAGGCATAGGTCATATTTTTGGAGATGATGACACTTTCCATTGCAGCGCGCACCCCTGCTTCAATTTGAGCATTTCGGGTTGCCGCCATCCCCGCTTTGTGAGCTGCTACGGTGACAGCGGCAGCTTGACGCAATTCGACCAAACTGGCTGCATCGTGGCTCAGGCGCAGAGATATAATTGCCTGAGTTAATTCTAGGTCGATTCCGGTTGGCGAGTTGGGCGGTGCCAGAGGGCGAGCGAGAATTTGAGACTGTTGCAACTGAGTCCAAGAATCCTGAATTGCGATCGTTGCTGCATTTGTTGTTAGCGGAGCCCTCGAAGAGGATAGTGCTTTCAATTCGGCCATTGGGAAAGCAGCATCAGCCCCAATTAGTTCGGCAATTTCTGCTCTTTTCGGCATTTCTCCGTGCCAAAGAGTGCTACTAGCAGGTGCGTCATCTAAGAACAATTCTAATTTGCCCGATTCTAAGCGAATGGCAGCATTTTCTAAGGGCAAACCAGCAAAATATAGAAAGTGACTGCTGGCACGAAAGGGATAAGTAAGTGCCGGATAATTGCGGGGAATGCTGCGCCCCGACCAGAGAATTACCGGAAAATTAATTAAATCGGCCAGTTTTTGCCGCCGTTGCTGTAAAGTATTAGTTAACAAATTATAACCTCGTGTAATTGTCATGGGTAAAAACCTATAATTTTGAGTTTGGTTTGCAGTCAGCCGCAAGTTTTTTCATTCTCAGCATTAAATAACTAAAATTCTGACTGCAAACTTGGCAGGCAGTTTGGCTAAAATTCTCATCGGTAACTTCTTTTGTGCTAGCATTTATAGGCTGTATTTTTTATAGTCATTGTCGTCATCGCCTGGATGATTGGGTTAAGCAGTAAGCCTGCTCCACAGGCAGAAAAAACAGGCTGAAAGTGCTACTTTGCAGGCAATGAGCATAAATATCACAACACCCGCAATTAGTCAAATTCCTTGGTCGGGTTTTTGTTGATTGGATGACGTGAGCGAGATCCTCTATTGACTGTTTGATATATGAGACTTTAAAGTATAAGTAAAATTAACTGAAAAAACATGAAAATTTCTCATAAAGCTCCTCAAACTTCTGTGCAAGTACGCGACTGGCCGATCGCACATTTACCGGGATTGAGCAAGGAAAACCAATCTCAACTGGAAGAGTGCAGCATCACCACAACCGGACAACTAATTCGCATGACGAAAACGCAGGCGGCGAAAGTGTTGTTAGCCAATCAATTACAGATTAACATTCAATATGTTAATAAATGGGTAGCGATGGCAAATTTGGCTCGAATTCCAAGTGTAGGGTGTCAGTATTGCGGGCTGTTACTGCACGCCGGCGTTGCTTCTCCGGCTCAATTGGCTCAAATGCCCGTGGAGAGATTGCACCAACAAGTTTTAAGGCTGCACGTAGCGACAATGCAGCGCAATGACTTGACTCCTTCAGTCGATCGCGTGCAAAAATGGGTTCAACAAGCTAGATTAGTCAGTAGTCATTAGTCATTAGTTAGTTGTCAGTTGTTATTAGCCAACAGTCAACAGTCAACAGTCAACAGTCAACAGTCAACAGTCAACAATCATTATTATGTCAATTCAACTTTACGGAATCCCCAACTGCGGAACCTGCAAAAAAGCTTTCCAGTGGCTCAAAGATAGCGATGTTAATTACGAGTTCATTAACACAAAAGAACAGCCGCCGACTCGCGAAACAATCCAAAGCTGGGTAACTGCTTTGGGTTTTCAACCCATGCGAAATACTTCCGGTCAATCTTACCGCGCTTTGGGCGAGGACAAGAAAAATTGGACTAGCGAAGAGTGGGTAGATGCTTTTGCTAAGGATGCGATGCTGCTGAAACGTCCTCTTTTCGTTAAAGATGGAACGGCTGTTTTAGTAGGTTTCAAAGAAGACGTAATTAGAGAAAAATTGGGGCTTTCAAGGGGCTGAGCTCAGCCTGTTGTTCGCCGCATAAACTTCATCTCGCCCACATCATCTGTGAAACCCCAACGCTCGTAAAACGGCATCATCTTTGGCAAACAGTTAAGAGCAAAGTTCTCGACAGCTTGCAATTCTGGATGATTTAAAACTGCATCCATCAGCTTCGCACCCAGTCCCATCTTTCTGTGCGTCGGCTTGATAATGACATCAAAAATCATCGCTCTGTATACGAAATCGGTGATAACGCGAGTAAAAGCAATTAGCCGATCGCTCTCATCGACAAAACCAATGATAACATCAGTAGCAGCCAGCATTTTCACAACATCCTCCCGCGTCCGCTTGTCGCTCCAAAACTCGTTTTTGTACAAATCCATCAAGTCAGAAACCTGGCTTTCGGTCAAAGTTTCGACAATTCGGTAGTTATCCATTTTATCGGTCATACTCTACTTTACCGTAATCTAGTTTAATTGCGCGATCGGCTAAATCAAAATAGCGATCGTCGTGACTAATCACAAACACCGTTTTCCCCCGCCGCTTCAACTCCGGTAGCAACTGCTTGTAAAAAATATCCCGGAAAAACGGGTCTTGATCCGAAGCCCATTCATCAAACAAATAAATCGGTCTATCTTCCAAATACGCAGTCAGCAAAGCCAGCCGCTTTCGCTGTCCCTGAGACAAAGCCGTAGTTGACAAAACTCCATCTTTCACCTGAACTTTATTTTCCAAATGAAACTCTCGCAAATATTCAGCAGCCTGCTTATCCAAATCGTGATAAGTCATCCCCAAAAGCCTTTCAAACAGATAGAAATCCGAATAAATCGCAGAAAAATGCTGCCTGTACCACTCTCGATTTTCCTCACTAATTGGCTGGCCATCTAGGAGAATTTTTCCCAATTCAGGAATATACAAACCAGTGATTAACTTAGCTAAAGTAGACTTACCGCTGCCATTCCCGCCAATTATAAACACCAATTGACCCGGATGAAACTTCAAATTCAGCTCGCCCAAACTAAAATGGCTGTCTTCTTTTTCTCCCGGGTAGCTGTGAATTACTCGATTTAACTCCAGCGTCTCCCACTCAGCATTTTGAAACGGTTTAACCGTTGCATTCATCTCAGTTTGACTTGCCAAAGCTAATCCCATTCTCTCTATCTTTTCCACAGAAGTATTAGCACGAAAAAGTGCCGGCAACCTTTGCAAAATGTTCTGAAATGGAGACATTAAATAGGTACTTGTCAGAATATAAGCTGACAAAACAGGTGTAGAAACTGGCACAAATTTGGGTAAAGCAAACAGCAGCAAACCCATCAGCATAAAAAATAGCAACTGACCCACTCCAATCGCAACTGCACCAGTATTCAAAGCAGTCACGTTATAATTGCGGGAAGCATCAGCACTCACCTGCAATTCTTCCGTAAAAAACTCTTGGCGGCGTAAGGAATGCAGTTTTAGTTCCTTAATTCCATCAGTAATACTGCGAAAATGCTTAAACAATATATCTTGTTCTTCTCTGGCTAAATCGAAAAATCTTCGCATTTTGCTGAGCAACAATTGCACCGTGCCAATCATCAGCACCAGAAAACCAAATACAACAACAAAAACCGTACCCGAAATCGTGCTTAAATAAGTTAAGCAGCCGACAACAACGGCGATATCAACACAAAGAAAAGGAATCAAAAATATAGTATTAGAAAGCGTTCCCACATCATCAGTCAGAGTGGCCAGCAAGCGGTTAGCACCCAACTCTTCCAAGTTCCGCAAAGGAGTAGACAAAATGCCACGGCTCAAACTCAGTCGCAAATTGTAAACAGCTTCTTGAGAAAGGTAGATTAACAAAAATTGGGATACAAAGCCACTCAAAAGAGCCAAGATTGCTAATCCCGCAAAATACCAGACTAAATTTCCATTGGAATTGTCGCTGATTGCACGATTAATTAGGGAAATTAACATAGCGCTGCAACCGCCGCTAATTAAGCCGGTGAGTATGGCAATGGAAACATTTAACCAAGAAGCTTTTAATAGTAACCAAATTACATTCATCTAATTTTACTCTTAATTTAAATTTGGAAACTCACGTGCAAACCAACGAAATCCCCGACTTCTTGGTGACAATCTCGATTACTACTGAATAAATTTGATTCAGCAGTCGAGTCTCTTGATATTCGCACCCCCCAATAGCATTAATTTCCTTCTTGTACTTCCGTTTCCTGGGTTTCAAATACTACTTTTGCATAAATCTCGCTCATCGACATTTGCACTCCCAAGGAAGCAAAAGAAACTGTTGCTGTCTCTCCCTCATATTCCCGAAACAACCATTCATTTGATTCTGTTTTAATATATTGTGCGACTAAAAACTCTGATTGATTGACTAACACATATTCACGGAATTCCGGGATAGAGCGATAAAACCGAAACTTATCCTCTCGATCAAAATCTTTGGTAGACTTAGAAAGCACTTCCACGATGAGCATCGGATTGAGGATCTCATCACTGCGTCCCTCGGTAAAAACTGGCTCCCCTTCAATCACCATCACATCCGGGTAAGTTCCCCGTCGGTACCGAGGAATCCACAACCGCAAATCGTTGTGAAAAAGCTCATAGGGCTGCCCCTCAAGCAAATTTCCCAAGACTCTACTCAAATTTCGGATAATCCGGCTGTGATTAATACTACCACCACTCATTTGTACAATTTCTCCATCGCGGTATTCATTTCTAAACTCAGCAGTTTCCTCTAACTCCCGGTACTCATCTGGAGTATAAAACTTTGCCTTACTTTGTACTAACATTGTTGCCTCTGTACTAACTTTTATCTGCGTTTATCTGCCTACATCTGCGATTAAAAATCATAATTAACAGTATATCACAACAAAAAAGAAACGCCCAACTGCAAAGAGTCAGGCGTTTTCCACTATTTCAAAACCAGGAAGAATTAATCCCGGCTAGACACCAAATTTGACTCGATTTTCGCACCCACAACAGGTTGCACATGACTCAATGCCGACTGCAACATGGGAGTTTTGGTGATAGCATCATTAGCCAAATTAAACAAAGGATTTGACAAGATTCCCGCCAATGTTGTTGCCACCAAGGTGAGTACAACGCTGACTTGCAAAGGCCGCATTCCCTGAAGATTCCAGCGAACTTCTGGATAATTTTTCACCGCATCTGACATTTCTTGAGGTTCTTTTACTACCATCATCTTGACAACGCGGATGTAGTAGTAAATCGAAACTACGCTGGTAATTAATCCCAGAATAACTAAGCCGTAAAGTCCTGCTTGCCACCCTGCCCAGAACAGATAGATTTTGCCGAAAAATCCAGCCAGGGGCGGAATTCCACCGAGAGAAAGCAGGCAAATACTTAAGGCTAAAGTTAACAGCGGGTCTTTTTGGTACAAACCTGAGTATTCGCTAATTTGGTCGGTTCCAGTCCGCAGCGAGAACAGGATGATGCAGGCGAAAGCACCCAAGTTCATAAACAGGTAAACCAACAGATAAAATATCATGCTGGAGTAACCGGCTTCTGTTCCTGCAATCAAACCCAGCATCACAAAACCGGCTTGGGCGATCGACGAATAAGCCAAAAGCCGCTTCATGCTAGTCTGGGCGAGGGCAACCACATTTCCCAACACCATGCTGAGAATGGCTAAGGCCGTGAACACGAACTGCCACTGTTCGATAAGTGCGGGGAAAGCAGTTGTTAACAAGCGGATTGCTAGGGCAAAACCTGCTGCTTTGGAACCGACAGAAAGGAAGGCAACAACGGGTGTAGGAGAACCTTCGTAAACGTCAGGAGTCCATTGGTGGAAGGGAACCGCAGAGATTTTGAAGGCGATTCCGGCGATCGCAAAAACCAAAGCAATTACCAAACCGAGAGATTGACCTTCATTCACAGTAGAAAGGTTAGCCGCGATCGCACTTAACTGAGTTTCGCCACCAGACAACCCGTACAGCAGCGAAAGCCCGTAGAGAAACACCGCCGAAGAAGACGCCCCAATTAACAAATATTTCAAAGCAGCTTCATTGGAACGCGGGTCGCGTTTTGTGTAACCCGTCAGCAAATAAGACGAGATACTCAGAGTTTCCAACGAAATAAAAATCATCACCAATTCATCAGCGCCGCTGAGGAACATTCCCCCCAAAGTAGCGGTTAGTAAAATGCCGATAAATTCCGCTAAAGCAGTACCCGTTTGCAGTACATAGCGGACGGATATCAAAATAGTGACAGCCGCAGTCAAAGCGATAATGCCGCGAAACACTAAACTCAAGGCATCGCTGTTAAAACCGCCTAGAAACGAGATGGTATCAACGTTATCCCACTGCAAACACAAGGCAGCGACGGCGGCCAGCAAACCCGCAACGGCAACGTAGGGAGTCCAACCCGAGGAACTGCGGCCTACGATTAAATCGCCGACGAGAACCACCAAGAGGGTGATGATGACAATTCCCTCTGGCAAGATAGTTCCAGCATTTAGCTGGGCAGCAAGAGTAGCAAAATCCATATTTTCAGGCAGGTTGGGTAGTACAAGCCGCAAAGGCTGTAATGGGCTGTGAACTTGTAAAAATTCTTTACCAAACACAGATTGTAGCGGATTACAGCTTCGCGATCCCACTTGGGCGGGTGTTTGTTGCCGGAGAGTTGATACTCGGTAGCGGTTTTGCATACATTTGCGGCCATTGTAGAGATTGCTGACTGATGTCACCTGCGACTCTCGTCGCGATCGACCATAACTGCCACAATGTAGAAAGTTAAACCAATAATTCGCCATGACTGAAAGCATCGAGGATACCCGCCACGTGATTCATCCGTCCAGAAATAAAAAACCTGTATCCGATAAAGGAGCCCCCGAATTTATCCGTGGGGTCAATGCTTCAATTCTTTAATCTAAAATCTAAAATCTAAAATCTAAAATCGATTGACTGACTCGCTAAGTGCCTACAAAAGGCAGATTCTCAATGACTTCAACAACGGCCGCGACTACGAGAATGAATTTCACAAACAGGCTGCAACTCGGTTAGTAGAATTGTCAAAAGTGCGATCATCGGGCAAGCTTGTTCTAGATATCGCCACTGGAACAGGTTTAGCGGCGATTGCGGAGAATGCACTTAGGTCGATCGGACTCAAGAAAATATGAGTCGCCTTTTCTACACCAGGAATGCTCTCGATAGTATGTCTAAACTACTCAATTACATCTGTATATTTATTATTATCGGCTGCCTGGTGTTTGCGTGTCATTCCCCGGAATCCCTAAAAGTAAAACGTCCTCCCCTGAAAGTAAGTTTTATCTCTTTTGTTGGCCATAGACCTGGCATCATTGCTCAAGAGAAAGGATTCTTCAAAGCGCAAGGGATAGACGTGGAACTCAGCTATGTAGACTACTTACAATTGCAACAAGCAGATTTCAGTGCAGGGAAGTATGATGGGATCGGATTGACTTTGGGCGATTTTATAATATTGAGTGCCACAAATCCTGATATCCAAGCTGTGATGGTTGTGGATGAATCGACAGGTGCAGATGTGGTAGTCGCGCAATCGGATATTAAAACAATCCCTAGCTTGAAAGGAAAAAAGGTTGGTGCAAATCTAGGCGGTTTTAGCGAAGTCTTCGTTACTGAGATGTTGAAAATCTCTAAGCTGACGAGCGATGATGTTAGGCTGGTTAAAGTTGATGGTTTAGAAGTTCCCCAGCGCTTAAAAAACAATGCTATCCAAGCAGGGCACACTTGGGAACCGCATCTTTCTAAATCATTAAAATTAGGGGCAAAAATTTTGTTTACAAGCAAACAAACCCCAGGCTTAATTTTGGATTTGATCGCGTTTCGGGGTGAGGCGATACGCGATCGCCCCGAAGATATTCGCGCCTTTGTGCGAGGCTGGTTTCAAGGCTTGTCATATTGGGAAGCAAATATTCCCGAAGGAAACGCGATCGTGAGCAAAGCGTTGAATATTCCCAGCAAGACAATCTCTTTCGAGGGAATAGACCTCACTGACTTTGCAGAAAATCAAAAATTCTTTCAATCAGACAGTCCTAATTATATCTACAAAACCGCCAAGAAATATGCCGACTTTTTTATTCGCGCTGGCAATGTGACGCGCCTTCCCAATCTAGAAACCTTGTTCAATTCTTCTTTCTTAACCCCCCCTCCTCGCCTGAAACCATGAAGCGCTCCTTTTTCAACAGCATTCGTACAAAGTTAATCGTCTCGTTTCTCGTCGTTGCTCTGATTCCATTATTGCTGTTAGCATTGATCAACAAGCAGACAACTCAAAAGGCATTGACCGACAACGCACGGCAAGCCCTATCTGCGGCGGCTAACGAAACCGCTTACAGAATAGATGGGTTTATCGATGGGAATCTCAATGCAGTGCGCGTAGAAGCGATTTTACCAGGTTTGGCCGCCTATCTGGGCCTACCTCCAGAACGGCGAAATGGTAGTCCCCAAGAGATGTTAGCGACTGAAACCTTAACCCGGCTCAGTCGCAAAGATATGCTTAATATTATCTCCTATGCCTTGCTCAACTTAAAGGGACGGAATGTACTAGATACGAATACACCGGATGTTGGACGAGATGAATCCAGTCAAGATTACTTCCAAGAACCGCTCAAAACTCAACTATCTTTTGTTTCTAGTATTAGGCAATCGCCCACAATTCCCAACCTCGTGACGCTCTTCTTTAGCAGTCCTGTTCGCGATGCGAAGGGAAATATATTGGGTGTATTGCGGGTGACATACAATGCCACATCTGTCCAGCAGTTGGTGACTAGGGAAACTGAACGTGCAGGTGCGAAATCGTTAGCAGTTCTTTTAGATGAACACTATATCCATCTGGCACATAGCACTACACCTGAACTCCTTTTCAAATCGATTGTGCCTTTGTCACCCAATGTTGTAGCGAAAATGCAACGCGAAGGACGTTTGCCTAAGACTCTAACCAAAGAAGTTGCAATCAATTTGCCCGACCTCAAGCAAGCATTAGACACTAAACAGCCCTATCTAACCACACGATTGGTAGCTACGGGTAATAAGGAGTTGAGCCTCTTAGCGATCGCCCACCTGAAATATAAACCTTGGTCAGTCCTCTTCGCACAGCCCATTGCCGTTGCCCTAGCACCTGTAGAAAAACAAATACGTGATGCACTTCTTTTATTAGCAATCATCGCCACAATTGTAACTATCATCGCTTTTGCGATCGCACAACTATTAACAAAGCCTGTAATTTACCTCACCCAAGCGGTTGCCCAGTTTACGGCGGGTAACTTAGATATGCGTGTGAAGATGCGATCGCGAGACGAAATCGGTCTGCTGGCACGATCGTTCAACAGCATGGCGAGGCAAATCCAAGAATCCTTTGAAACCCTCGAAGACAAAGTTAAAGAACGAACAGCAGAACTTGCTAATGCTAATCAGGAAATCATTACCCTCAACGAAAAACTCAAAGTAGACAACCTCCGCTTAGGTGCAGAATTAAATGTGGCGCGTCAGATCCAGCAAATGATTTTGCCTAACCCTGAAGAACTGGAAATTGACGGACTAGATATCGCCGGATACATGGAACCCGCCGATGAAGTAGGAGGTGACTACTACGACGTGCTACAGATCGATGGTGTTGTCACACTGGCGATCGGTGATGTCACCGGACATGGCCTGGAAAGCGGCATTCTGATGCTGATGGCACAAACCTCAGTTCGCACCCTGCAAGAGATTCGTGAACTAGACCCCGTTCGATTCCTGGATGTACTCAACCGTACCCTCTACAAAAACGTACAGCGCATGAATTCTGAGAAAAGTCTGACGCTGGCGATTTTGAGCTACTCCGAAGGACTGATTAGCATCAGCGGTCAGCATGAAGAAACGCTAGTTGTGCGAAGAAATGGAGATGTTGAGCGCATCGACACGATGGAGTTAGGCTTCCCGATCGCTTTAGATGATGATATCGCAGGCTTCATCAGTCACATCCTGATTGAGCTAGAACCTGGAGATGGCGTGGTGCTATATACTGATGGCATTCCAGAAGCCTATAACATCCGCAAAAAGCAGTATGGACTTAAGCAACTGTGTGAAGTGATTAGTCAAAATTGGTACAAGTCTGCAGCAGAAGTTAAGGATGCGGTGATTGTAGATGTACGGCAACATATCGGTAAGCAGAAAGTGTTTGATGATATTACGTTGCTAGTCTTTAAGCGGCAGGCTGACGTTACTGAAAAGGGAAATTTAGTTAATAATATTATTTCCCAAGAAATATGCTAAAATGAAGCTGAAACTTTGATAAATACTTTATGAAGTAAACTACCAATAAAAAATTGATTTAACAGCAGACGAGTTAAAAATAATTCTGTCCGAGCAGCGAACTCTACCTAATAAACAAAAAATACAGGCACTTTATTGGTTAAAAACTGGAGCGAGTCAAAGCCTTACAGATGTAGCTGAACCTTTAGGTGTACATATAATTACTGTACATAGATGGTTAAAACAATATAGTGCCGGCGGTCTGTCAGATAAGTGATGCCCAATAATAAAAATGTAGGCACACTATCTATTAGCCTTAATCTATCTTACGTTTTTTTAAGTGGAGCTACTTAGAAGATGGCTTGGGAACTGCAACGGTGGTAACACGGACATTCGGATCGAGGGCGTCACCTTGAGAGTAAATATAATCAAATGCCGATCGATCTTTAAGCATATTTGCCCGCAAAAACAGGGCGCTCCAACGGGCGATCGTTTCAATACCCACGGCTCGCTCTAAGGTAGCAGTATTGCGATCGGGGTTCGCACCAGCGGGGTTATTAACATCGGTAATGCCGAAGTGATTTGCACCCATAACAGTAATCAAAGCTTTGGGTGGTGTTTGAATTTGGTCAAAAGTGCTTTGAGCTCGATCGGGCAGGGCGACACCATCGATCTCGCCTTGAATCAACGCCACTGCAATGCCATCATTAGCGATGGGTACAAATTCATTAGCCATGGGATTCCGCAAGTTAGCTCCAAAAAATGCACCCGCTAATAGTTCTTTCGGGCGCGTAAATGGCTCTTGACACAAATACAATTCTGGGAGACATTTGTTAGCAATCACCGATAACCCCACTGCACCCCCAAAAGAATGACCCAATAAACCAAGGCGCTGCCTATCGATAACAGACGCGATCGGGGATGTGGGCTTTGTGTTTTCGATCGCCATTTGCGACAAAACGGCCGCAATTTGCGAAGTTTCCGACGCCAAATTAGGCGGTGAAGTGGGATTGAAGGGTGAAGGGCGCAAATGGTTCGGAACGACTACCACAAAGCCGTACCGCGCCACATGGCTAGCGTAATCTGAATAAAATGATTTATCTACAAGCGCACCTTGCAATAACAGTACAATCGGGAAAGAGTAATTACCAGAATTAAGATTGGATGGTTTAGGATAATAAATGTCAGCTAAATCGTTATTACCAGATATGGTCGTACTGTAAAAGCTAGTTTCTTTAAATGGCGGTGCATAATCGATTGTTGTGGCAAATACTTTGCCTCCAAGGACAACAAATGCAGCAATTACACAAACAATTGCTATGGTTTTTGCTGAAACAAAATCAACGCTTAAATTAATCATTATTTTTGGTTTAAGAGTGTGTGCATAAGCTACTAAAAAAAGCAAGTCGGCGACCCTTGGTAATTTAACGAGCGTTACCGGAAAAGGTTTCCAACTCTGTGACAAAGAGTAGGGGCGGGTTCACCAACAATACCTGCCAATAATTGACCATCTCAAAAACCCGCCCCGACCGGGATATTATGGTTAATCGATCCGACATGATATGACTCCTAAATAAACACGAATCCCGATTTTACACCCTTTTTGACTACTTGGATTTTAGTGGGGCTTATCACCCGACCAAATCTTCTTTAAAAAAACGTTTTTTAGAGTGGTGAATCGGAATTTCGATTTCCAATGTCGCCCCTTGAGCCGGTATCGAAAAACAACGGAGTTGCCCCCCGTGGTTGTCCACTACAATAGCATAGCTAATCGATAACCCCAAACCCTTCCCTTGGCCCACTTTCTTCCTTGTAAAAAATGGCTCAAATATGCGTTGTTGAATATCTTCGGTTATGCCCGACCCATTATCAGTAATATAAATACCCACTTGACAGTCCGAGAGTAACTTCGTGCAAATAGTAATAGTAGGGATTGGGCTGCTATCATCTAGATCATTTGCCCAACTTTTTTGTGATTGCAACGCCTCAATCGCATTAGTCAGGACGTTCATAAAAACCTGATTAATTTGCCCTGCGTAGCATTCTATCTTTGGCAGAACCTCATACTCTTTTACCACTTTAATTATCGTTTGGTCTGCTTCATCTTTCAGCCGATGCTGCAAAATCATCAGCGTACTTTCAAGCCCTTCATGGATATCCACCGCTTTTAACTCAGCTTCATCGAGTCGGGAAAAATTCCGTAGCGAGTGCACTATTTCTTCGATCCGGTCAGCTCCTATGCTCATAGAAGCAATTAACTTCGGCAAGTCATTCCTGAGAAAAGTGAGATCCATCGCCTCCAGTTGTTCCTGGATAGCTGCTGTGGGATTGGGGAAATCTTCTGCGTAGAGTTGCACCAGCTTCAGCAAATCTTGAGTGTACTCCGTTACCGGAGAGAGGTTCCCTTTAATGAAGCTAATCGGATTGTTAATTTCGTGAGCTACCCCTGCTACGAGATTCCCTAAACTTGACATTTTTTCGCTTTGGATGAGTTGAGATTGTGCATTTTGTAACTGTTGTAGAGCCTGCTCTAGTTGTTGGGATTTCTTCCGCTCTTTAGCCTCGGACTCCTGCAATCGCGCATTTTGCTCGTGCAATTTTTTTTGCAAACGCTGAATAGTTAGTTGATTTTCGACACGAGCTAAAACTTCTTCTAAATGAAATGGCTTGGTGATGTAGTCTACTCCTCCAATAGCAAATGCTTTGACTTTATCCAACACTTGATCTAGGGCGCTCAAAAAAATAACTGGAATACCCGAAGTTCTGCCATCCGCTTTTAAATGTTGGCAAACTTCGTAGCCGTTCATCTGGGGCATCGTGATGTCAAGCAAAATCAAATCTGGCGGGGTGGAACGCGCTGCTTTTAATGCCATTTCCCCGTTTATTACGCCCCGAACTTTATATCCTTTGTCGCTCAACATAGTCGATAAAAGACGCAGGTTGTCGGGGGTATCGTCAACCACTAAAAGATTGGTCAAATGAGATTCTAATTGATGACTATTCATGGAATAATTTCTTCAGTTAAGTTAGTAATTTTATCAAAACGAAAGTTGTTAGCCCAATCAGCGATGGTCTCCGCGAAAGAAGTATTAGATTCGGGGATTTCGGTGACCAAACTTAAAATCAGCTCTGCATCAGCATCGATAGCTGCTTGATGTAACTGTATCACCCACTCCCTAGGCATTGCCGCTAAATTTGTCCTCAAGAATTCAGTTTTTTCCCCTTCTTTTACATTCAAGTCTTGATCCTCAAGCTGAGATAATGTAAAGTTCGGTAAATCTTCATAGATATACTGTACCCCTAAATGTTCAGCCATTTTGGCAAAAATAACTTCTTCTTGGAAAGGCTTGCTCACAAAATCGTCACAGCCTGATGATAAAACAATGGCTCGCTCCTCATCAAAAGCGCTAGCGGTCAACGCAACAATCGGCGTAGCCTCCTCTTGAATCTTGGCTTTAATTTGTCTGGTGGCCTCATACCCGTCTATCACAGGCATTTGCATATCCATCCAAATTAGGTGAGGTTTCCAACTTTCCCAGATTCTAATAGCTTCTTGACCATTTACTGCTTCGCGTACCTCCAAGCCAAGCGGTTCGAGAAGATGAACCAATAGCAAACGGCTCTCCCATTTATCATCAACCACCAAGATGCGATATGAGGGTTGGTTGGGTTCTAAACCAATTACCCGCCTTCTTGATTGTCGAGGTTGAATTTCAGCCATCTCAGGGGAGCTAACTTGGATATCAAAACTAAAAATAGTTCCTCGATTCAAGGTACTGCTGACGGTAATGTCTCCTCCCATCAGTTGTACGAATTGTCGGCTGATGGGTAAACCCAAGCCAGTTCCTTCTTGAGATTTCCGACCCGCGTCAGTTTGTACAAAAGCTTTAAATAGGGAATCTACCTCAGTAGGATCAATGCCGTGCCCCGTGTCTTCCACTTCAAACGTAATAGTCCGTGGTTCGTTGTCTGTTGGGGACTTTTGTTTCGCACTAATTGCTGCAACCCGAAGTGTCACACTTCCCTTCGTAGTAAACTTGATCGCATTTCCTAACAGATTAATCAAGACTTGACGCAATTTACTTTCGTCAGTTTTTACATACTGAGGAATGTTAGAATTGATGTGCCAACTGAGCTGTAAACCTTTAGAATCAGCTTTGAGTTTGAGCATTTCTTCGAGAGAATGGAGCAAATGATACAGGTCAAAGCTAGTAGGATTTAAGGTAATCCGACCTGCCTCGATTTTAGACATTTCCAGCACGTCATTAATCAGCGTCAGCAAATGCTCGCCAGAACGACTAATGATGCCTAGCTGTCCTTGCTGTATGTGAGAAAGAGATGAGTCGCGTCCCAGCACTTGGGTAAAGCCGAGAATTGCATTGAGGGGAGTTCGCAGTTCGTGACTCATTTTTGATAAAAATTCGCTTTTAGCCTTGTTAGCCGCATCTGCAACTTCTTTGGCTTGCTGAATTTCTTGGCTGGCATACTGAATTTCTTGGAACTTCTCCTGGAGAGCACCTGCCATGATTTGGAAGTTGTTTGTCAGGACATTGATTTCGGTTACTCGGCTGATGGGTAATTGTAATTCTTTACGTTCAATCAGCTTATTTGGTAAATTGGTGGTAAAGTTAGTCAGTTGCTGCAAAGGTTGAATTAGACGGTGGCTGATAAGTTTAGTCAGTAGGGGTGTCAACATCGCGATCGCCGTCAAGACTGCAAAACTATTTGTATAAACTCTATTTAAGACAACTAGATGGGGAGCACTAGCCATTTCGACGACTAATTGCCAGGGAAAATTCTCACCGATCGTTGCTTTCTGAACATAGAACGATTTTCGCCAGCGTACCGCCTTCGGCATATTTTGAACAATGGGAATCCAACGGTGGGTGGTGTCATCTACGTGCTGTATTTTGCCATTGTCATTGTGATCGAATGGTTGTAATAACTTGAGCTCCTGACGAGTGCTGAGAATCACTTGCTGCTGCGAATTCAGCACGGTAATCAGATCTGTGGAGGCTGGATAATTCTGGGTTAACCAGCGATCGAGTGCATTAACATCAATTTCTGCCAATACCTGACCCACCAGACGATCGTCCTCCAAGATCGGAACGCTTTGAATCATGCTAGAGAAGTTAGCGCGATCGAGCAATATACTGTCAGAAAGTTTGGGCTGCTTCTCCATCAGAAAGGAATTGTATTTTAATCGTTCCAGTTCGCTCGACGTTGTAGAAATAGCCGATACAATGATTTTTCCTTGAGTATCAGTGATGTAAATATTCCGGAATTCTGGAAAGGCTTGCTCGACTAACTCAGTGGATTTTTGGAGGGCATTTGATTGAGACAAGTTGCTATTCTTGGCAATGACTGCCAGTTCGACCATCATGCTTTGGCTACGCTGCTGCCAGTTCCACAGTTCTCTGCTTATACTCTTGGTGGTAGAGTTTAAATTTGCTAAGATATAACGTTCTTGCTGAGCGGTAGCCCCATCGCAGTTCCAAATCGTCAGGATGACAGTTGGGATAAACACAAAAGTAACGAACAAATTCAAGAGAGTTTGCTCAAAACTCATGATTTTCGTTGCTGGGGAACGACCGCTCCACTGAGCAATGGGGGTATGATTTAGAATTAAACTTGCCACTAGGGCGTTACAAATTAGATTGACTGGGTTTTTTAGTGACATAAATAGCACTAAACTGGGTTCAATCTTGCCAACGCCAGCATATAGTAACCACAACAAGGGAAACCCAATTAATCCCCAATAAATCACGTCGAGCAGAAGTAAATTATTGCTGCGCCGTCGCAATCCCCAGCCGACAAAAAATGCTTCTAGGGTAAACAGGATAAAGCCGTAGGGATGTTTCCATAATAGGATTGTGTGGGAACCCGCGATCGCCCCTGCGAGCGTCCCCCAGCCCCATCCGTACAGTCTCACAACCAACATGGTAAACACACTGCCAAATAGCCAGTCTAGATGGAAAATTATCGGAATGCTGAAGTAATTACCTGCATAACTCAGGATGAGCAGGATGAGCAGGATTACACTGGTTGACGATCGATACTGTAATTTCATGAGTCCCGATAAGTAGGTCAACTTAATTAAATGTAAAATGTGATGGCTGTTAGCCCCGACTTCTTCAAGTGCTGCGGGCGTGGATTTTGTCATCTACCAAGTAAGCTGTTCAGCATTTAAATTTTTTGCCTGAAAGCCAGGGTGCAAGGAGTCTAGGCTTCAAAAATCCCAATTTAAATGCGTATCAGCTTAGACGGGTTTGAGCATATAAGCGATGCCTACTGTCACCGGGTGATCGCGGGAGCATCTCACTTTTACAGCCCAGCTAGAAATGGGAGTTTTGAGGCAGGAGACACGAGGAAAGAGGAAGAAGAAAGGAGCCCGAAGAAGTGTTTTTACAAATATCAGATGCTCCCGGCGATCGCGATCAGGTTAGGACTGGAACGAAAGGCTTTAGAAAACTTTTCCTTAGACTGGCCCCAGGTTCTTTCTGTGTGCATTATGACAATAGTCCGGACTGTTTTTAGTTCTTAGGCTGAAACCCTCGATTTTCCGTTGGTAGTTCGATAGCCGAATCGCCTTGAAACCCTTATTCTACGGTTGGCAATCAAAAACTGTCCGAAGTATTGTTATGAGACCAATGATTTTAATTTGTTCGCTATCGGGGTTAATCAGGATATTGGCGGGTTTGATATCTTTATGAATAACTCGGTTTTGGTATAGAGAGTGGAGAATATCTGCTAGTTGCAGTGCCTTGTTAAGAAAGTTTTCTAAAAATACCGATTGAGAAGGTTGGTTTTGATCAGTTGCTGCCTGGAGATAACTACAGAGGGAAACTCCTCCACATTCCTCCATTATCAAAGCATAGGCGTTTTTATAAGGCGCTAAATCGAGTGGCTTAACAATACTGGGGAGGTTGAGGTTTTTGACGATGGTATATTGGTTGCGGAATTGCAGCAGTTCGCTGAAGCTGGGGTATTCGTTTCTCAGCAGTTTGATGACGACTGGAGTACGATCGCTCTCCCGAACACCTCGATAAACTAAAGTGCGATCGCCTGCATAGAGTTGTTCTGTTATGCGATACCCCGGCAGGTCAGTAATTGTTTCCATTTTCCAGTCCTCAATAAATTCGGGGTTACTATATCTCTAGTTTACTCAGCAAACTTGGTAAATTCTCAATGGCCTCTAATGTTCCTGCACTTGTCAGTCCGCGTTCTGTACGAACGATCGCAGTTCGTTGGATACTGAAGCCATATTATTAATTGTTTTACGGCTTGAGATTACCAACTGATAATAAGCGGCAATCCTGGCCGAAAATCTACCTGTTGTCCCTGCACTTCTCCATCAAAACCAAGCTCCACAAAATACTCGGTTCCTATCCGTAACTTTAGCTGATTTGTCTCAAGCACTGCTTGAAGTTCAGGTGACGGATTATTGGCAGCAGGACTGACTAATTCTACACGAGTAATTTCGCGGAAACCAACACTATGATCCAAAGGCTGTGACTTATCAGCAGAGTATTGATCGGGACGTTTACCAAAGGGAATTTGGAAAAGCATGGGCTCAGTCAAAACATCACTATTTGTTCCTACCGCGATACTCATCGTTTCAGGTAAATAAGGTGGACGATATGCCCAACTAGAAAATGCAACTGTGTCCTCAGAACCTTTGGCTGGACGCAAACAAATGCCAAAAGGACACGCAGCATTATTCCGATTTGTCGATCGCTCCCAAAGACGAGTCAAATGAATTCGCTCCGACTTCGCCTCTTCTGGATCGTGAATCCATAACAATTCCAACATTGCGTTATGGAAAAAGAAACAGCGATTGGCTGTACCTTGTCCGCGATGAATGCGAGATCCACCCTCAACTAAACCGAATGAGGATAAACGATTAGCTTCCGAAGCACCAATATCAGTAAGGATGAAAAGATGGTCGAATTCAAATCTCATAGCATTGTTGATAGAATTGAGCGATCGCTCAATTAATTTTAATCCTCTGTGATTGCTTTTTTTGCGATCGCCACGCTGATGCTGCACAGCGTACTGTACCAAATTCCAAAACCTCTACTCAGTAAATCTTTCCCAATCTAAAATCTAAAATCTAAAATCTAAAATCGCGCAATCGATCGCCCCAGCCTTCAAGTTACAACCAGATTGAGGAACCATCCGCCCGCATCCCGCAGTCTCAACATCCAGTTAGCGACAATTCTGCTAAAGTCAGGTCATCCAAGGAGTGCATCTTGTAGAGACGCGATTCGCAGCCTCTGCCCCCAAAGCAGTAAAATCCCATCAGCTTGTCACCTGCCACCCGATCGGCAGTAAGTTAAAAATTAAGGTAGTTTGAAAATAATCGCCCAAAGTTGAAAGAAGCCTTGACATCTGACCTACACTCTGTAATTTAGACCCTCTAGCTGCGCTGCCATCCATATTTAAAAGATGCCATGTCAACCTTAGTCATCGTCGAATCTCCCACAAAAGCCCGTACCATCCGCAACTTCCTGCCCTCCACCTACCGTGTAGAGGCATCGATGGGCCATGTCCGCGACCTACCATCCTCCGCCGAAGAAATACCAGAAGCCGTTAAAGGAGAAAAATGGGCGCAACTCGGCGTAAACGTGGAGGCAGACTTTGAACCCCTCTACGTCATCCCGAAAGATAAAAAGAAAATTGTTAAAGAACTCAAAGACGCCCTCAAAGACGCCACAGAACTGATTCTAGCCACTGACGAAGACCGGGAAGGCGAAAGCATTTCTTGGCATTTGCTGCAAATCCTCAAACCCAAAGTGCCCATCAAGCGGATGGTGTTTCACGAAATCACCCGCGAAGCTATCCGCGACGCCTTAACCCACTGCCGCGATATCGACAATCGAGTTGTACAAGCCCAAGAAACTCGCCGAATTCTAGACAGACTCGTCGGTTACACACTCTCTCCGCTATTGTGGAAAAAAATCGCTTGGGGTTTGTCCGCCGGTAGAGTGCAGTCAGTCGCTGTACGCCTGTTGGTGCGCCGGGAACGGGAACGCCGCGCTTTCCGCCAAGGTAGCTACTGGGATTTGAAAGCCCTTTTGGAAAAGGGCAAGATTTCCTTTGATGCCAAACTCGTGACAGTCGGCAATGTCAAAGTTGCAAATGGCAGCGATTTTGATGAAAATACCGGGCAAATTATTGCAGGGCGCCGTGTACTTTTGCTCAACGAAGAACAGGCGCGGGCTTTACTCTCACGCATTCAAAACAAACCTTGGACTGTCGGGAATATTGAAGAACGGCCAGTCACCCGTAAACCCTCGCCACCGTTTACGACCTCGACTTTGCAGCAGGAAGCTAACCGTAAGCTGCGGCTGGGTGCGCGGGAAACAATGCGAATTGCCCAAAGTCTCTACGAACGCGGTTTTATCACCTATATGCGGACGGATTCGGTGCATTTGTCCGAACAGGCGATCACAGCGGCGCGCAGTTGCGTGCAAGAACTTTACGGCAGCGAATACCTCAGCCCCCAACCGCGCAAATACACCACGAAAAGCAAAGGCGCCCAGGAAGCCCACGAAGCTATTCGTCCCGCCGGCAGCACTTTTCGGACTCCGCAGCAAACGGGATTGGATGGCATTGATTTCCGCCTCTATGATTTGATTTGGAAGCGGACTGTCGCTTCTCAAATGGCCGATTCCCGCCAAACTCACGTTACTGTATTAACTCAAGTAGAAGATGCCGGTTTCCGTTCCAGCGGCAAACGCATTGATTTTCCAGGCTTTTTGCGGGCCTACGTGGAAGGTTCCGACGATCCGAATGCGGCGTTGGAAGACCAAGAGGTGATTTTGCCGGCGCTGAAGGTGGGGGATAAACCTAATTGTAAGGATTTAGAGGCAGTTGGCCACGAAACTCAACCTCCCGCCCGCTACACGGAAGCTTCTCTGGTGAAAATGCTGGAAAGCGAAGGTGTGGGCCGTCCGAGTACCTACGCGAGTATTATCGGTACAATTGTCGATCGGGGATATGCGAAATTAATAGCTAATGCCCTAATTCCGACATTCACCGCTTTCGCCGTCACGACTTTATTGGAAACACATTTTCCCGATTTAGTAGACACCGGTTTTACTTCCAGAATGGAACAAACCCTCGATGAAATTGCCACCGGCGAGGCGAAATGGCTGCCGTATTTGCAAAAGTTTTATACAGGGGAGACCGGGCTCGCAACCCAAGTTAAAGAACAGGAAAGTCAGATTGACGCGAAAGTTGCCCGAACTGTGGTTTTGGAGAATATTACTGCTAAAGTCTGCATCGGCAAATTCGGCGCATATCTGGAATCTGAAAGCGAAGAAGGCCTGGTAAAAGCATCGATTCCCCAAGATTTGACGCCGGCAGATTTAGATCCGGAACAAGTGGAGTTTCTGTTAAAGCAAAAAACGGAAGGCCCGGAAAAATTGGGACTCCACCCGGAAACCGGGGAACCGATTTATGTGCTGATTGGCAGTTATGGGCCATACGTTCAGTTAGGGGAAGTTTCGGAAACGAACAAGAAACCGAAGCGGGCTTCTTTACCGAAGGGGACGGATAAGGATAGCGTGACGCTGGATATGGCGGTGAGTTTGTTGACTTTACCTCGCTTGTTGGGCACTCACCCGGAGACGGGGGCGAAGGTGCAAGCTAATTTGGGGATGTACGGGCCTTATGTGGTGCATGACCAGGGTAAGGTGGGGAAAGATTATCGATCGATCAAGCCGCCGGATGATGTTTTGACTATAATGCTCGATCGGGCATTGGAAATGTTAGCGCAACCGAAAGCCGCCCGCGGCAGCAGCAAAACAGCTACACCTTTGAAGGAATTGGGCGCGCATCCAGAATCGGGAGAATTGATCAATGTTTACGATGGTCGCTACGGCCCCTACGTGAAACACGGCGATATCAATGCTTCTTTGGCTAAGGATGAATCTGTTGAGAATTTCACCTTACAAAAAGCACTGGATTTGTTAGCAGCGAAGGAAGCAGCGGGAGGCGGTAAATCTAGCAGCAAGTCGAAGAAGTCAACCAAGACTGCGGCGAAGTCGGAAACTGCGGCGAAGAAAACAACTACTGCGAAGAAAACCACTGCGGCGAAGTCAGAAACTGCTGCGAAGAAAACCACTGCTAAAAAGACGGAGACTGCGGCGAAGAAAACCACTGCTAAAAAGACGGAGACTGCGACAACAGCCAAGAAAACAACTAAGTCAAGTTAGCAGGATTTACGCACTGTACGGTCAGAAACCGGGTTTTTTGCAATAATTTGTTTTAGCAGACAGATACGGTAAAAAACCCGGTTTCTTCGATCGCGCCGTGCGTAAGTAGGTCGGCTCTTTCTAAAGTAATCCTTTGGTTCTCATGATATAATCAAAACTATCCATGTAGTAATTGGAGTAATTGAATCGCCATGATAGCTGAACTTATGGTACAACCTTCCTACTGGATCGATCGTGAGATTTCGATTCAGAAAGTCAGAAATCTTTACTTATTCAAATTTACCGAAAACCTGCAAACTAGATTAGAAGAACTAGCCGACAGAAAAAAGGCTAATCTTTTAACTTCAGAAGAGGTTGTAGAATTAGCAAGCTTACTAGAACTAGATCGGATTTTTACCTTAATTAACGCTAAAGTTATAGCAGCCTCATGTCCGTAAACCGCGCTACTAGAAACTTAGTAAGAACTAGAGCTAATTTTCTTTGTGAATATTGCCATTCAGCGGAAGAAAGTCAGGGCTATTTCATTCTAGACAGCTTCTTCAAAACGTCTAGACCATAGCCCGCGAGCCGTTGTGCCTGTGCCATATTTGTTTCTCCAGCTTCTCGATAAAGATTGAGTGCTAAATTACGAGCAATTGCAAAAATGGCCGGGAGCTCGCCGACTCGAACTCTAGAAGCATC